>DAOVEE010000030.1 GCA_030669135.1 Candidatus Bathyarchaeota archaeon
CTTTGCCCAATATGCGGTGAACTCGACATAAGTAAAGCTTTGATCGTGACTGGGAAAACCACGTACAAGGTAGCAGGTAAGAGAGCCGAAGAGATACTCAGATCAGAAAACGTTGACGCTGAATGCGTCTTCGTTGAAGACGCCACCCTAGACACCGTCGAAACGGTGAATCAGAAGGCTATAAAGAACGATGTTGACGTCGTCCTCGGAGTGGGCGGAGGGAGAAACATAGATGTCGCCAAGCTCTCAGCCTTTAAAACTGGAAAGTTTTTCATCAGCGTCCCAACGGTGGCAAGCCACGACGGGATAGCTAGCAGCTTGGCTTCCGTGAAGGGTATGGGCAGGCCGTACACGGTGAAGGCTGCGTCGCCGGTGGCCGTGGTCATGGACAGCAAGATCATCGCGGAGTCCCCTTACAGGTTCACGGCGAGCGGTTGTGGTGACATCATATCTAAAGCCACCGAGGTCAGAGACTGGAGGCTCGCCCACGAAGAGAACGGCGACTACTATGGCAGCTACGCGGCCAGCCTCAGCCTCATGAGCTCGGAGCACGTCATGAAGAGCGCCGACCTCATCAGGAAGAGGACGCAGGAAGGCATCAGGACCCTCCTCGAGGCGCTCGTCAGCTGCGGCGTCGCCATGAGCATAGCTGGCAGCAGCAGACCCACAAGCGGCTCAGCGCACCTTTTCAGCCACGCCCTAGACCAGATAGCAGAAAAGCCGGCACTCCACGGCGAACAGTGCGGAGTAGGGATGATAATGATGGCGAAGCTCCATGGCCTCGACTGGGAGGCGTACCGTGACAGCCTCAAGACGATCGGCGCCCCCACGTCGGCCAAAGGCCTAGGAATCGAACCAGGGACCGTTATCAAGGCTTTGACCATCGCCCAGTCCATTCGCCCTGAGAGATATACGCTGCTGAGCAAGATCAAATTGGACCATGAGAATGCTAGGGAACTGGCGGAGTCCACGGGCGTCATCTAGGCCACGATGTACCTGTTGCTCGGCACCTATCTATGACTAATCTTTATAACGGTCTCCGCCTTCAAGGAATTGAGAATCTATTTAGGTGAAAGTTTAGTTGAGCACCGTCCAGTTAAAGGTATCAGAAGCAAAGCAGCAGAGAGACGTGGGCAGAAGCATAGCCAGGATGGACTCGGAGACCATGAAGACGCTGGGCGTCACAGTCGGAGACGTCGTGCAGATCGAGGGAAAGAAGCCGACCGCCGCCAAGGCTTGGCCGGCTTACCCGGAGGACCAGGGCCTCGGAATGATAAGGATCGACGGCTTCATAAGGAAGAACTGCAGCATATCGATAAACGAGTTTGTCACGGTGAAGAAGGCGGACGCCGAGTACGCTACAAGCGTCAAGCTGGCTCCAGTTGACATCAGGATAAGTGTTGATAACGACTTCACCAGGTTCGTCAAGGACAGGCTCATCGACAGACCTGCGACCCGCGGCGACACCCTCCTCATAATGATGCTGGGCCACAGCGTGCCGTTCATGGTTGTAAACACGCGTCCCGGAGGTATCGTCAAGATCGCGCCCACCACCGAGATAAGCATCATGAGCGAGCCGATCCCGGAGATGGAGATGCCCAGCAGGACTACTTACGAGGACATAGGCGGCCTAGACGAGGAGATCAGGCGCATCAGGGAGATGGTGGAGCTGCCCCTCCGACACCCTGAGATATTCCAGCGCCTGGGCATCGACCCCCCGAAGGGAGTGCTGCTCCACGGGCCGCCAGGCTGCGGCAAGACGCTCCTAGCCAGGGCCGTCGCTAGCGAGTCTGAGGCCAACTTCTACGCCATCAACGGCCCCGAGATCATGAGCAAGTTCTACGGCGAGTCCGAAGCCAGGATGCGTAAGATGTTCGAGGACGCCGAAAAGAACGCGCCCAGCATCCTCTTCATAGACGAGATAGACGCCATCGCCCCCAAGCGCAGCGAGGTCACCGGAGAGGTGGAGCGCAGGGTGGTCGCCCAGCTGCTGGCATCCATGGACGGCCTGAAAGGCAGAGGCCACATCATAGTCATAGGCGCCACCAACAGACCCGACGCAATAGACGAGGCCCTGAGGCGCCCCGGAAGGTTCGACAGAGAGGTAGAGATAGGCATCCCAGCCAAGGCTGAGAGGATCGAGATACTACAGATCCACACCAGGGGCATGCCCCTCACAGAGGACGTCAACCTGCAGCGATTCTCCGAGATAACCCACGGATACACGGGGGCAGATCTGGAGGCGCTCAGCCGGGAGGCCGCCATGAAGGCGCTGCGCCGCTACCTCCCCCAGATCGACCTGGAGGAGAAACGCATCCCCCACGAGGTTCTGGACCAGATGGTAGTCAACAACGAAGACGTCCTCAACGCCTTCAGGGAGATCACGCCCACAGCG
The DNA here is from genome assembly GCA_030669135.1 of Candidatus Bathyarchaeota archaeon. Taxonomy (GTDB): domain Archaea; phylum Thermoproteota; class Bathyarchaeia; order TCS64; family TCS64; genus RBG-16-57-9. The sequence goes on from DAOVEE010000030.1 coordinate 2,396, forward strand.
ATGCGGGAGGTTTACATAGAGTCACCCAACATCCCCTGGGACGAGGTGGGCGGCCTCGAGGAGGTGAAGCAGAACCTCAAGGAGGCCGTGGAGTGGCCGCTCAAGAACCCCGAGAGGTTCACGCGCCTCGGCATCAACCCGCCCAAGGGCATACTGCTGCACGGGCCGCCGGGCTGCGGCAAGACGCTGCTCGCACGGGCAGTGGCCACGGAGAGCGAGGCAAACTTCATCAGCGTAAGGGGTCCCGAGATATTCAGCAAATGGGTCGGCGAGTCAGAGAAAGCCATAAGGGAGATATTCAGGAAGGCCCGCATGGCGGCGCCCAGCATCATCTTCTTCGACGAGTTCGATGCTCTGGTCCCCTCGAGGGGCAGCGCCGCCGACAGCAGGGTCACAGCGCGCGTCATAAGCCAGCTCCTCACCGAGATAGACGGCCTCATTAGCCTCCAGAACGTCGTCGTCCTCGCGGCAACCAACAGGCCTGACATCATAGACCCCGCCGTCCTCAGGCCGGGGAGGTTCGACAGGCGGGTCTACGTGCCGCCGCCGGACACGGAGGCGAGGATCCGCATACTGGAGATCAAGACCAAGGACATGCCTCTAAACGAAGACGTACGCCTTGAGACTCTCGCCAGGCGGATGGACGGATACTCCGGGGCAGACATAGACTCGGTGGTGCGTGAAGCCGGGCTGTACGCCCTGAGGCGTGACACCGAGTCCTCCATCGTGGGGGCCGTCGACTTCGAGACTGCCATAGGGGACATCGAGCCAAGCATAACGCCTCAGATGGAGAAGTGGTACATGGACAACAAGGCGCGGTTCAAGGATTCAGGGAAGCCGCCCATCGACATAGCGTAGGTGAAGTAAATGCAGTGGAAGCTACTACCCTCAGTCATCGTGGACACGCTTAAACGGAGCGGGGCACTCAAGTTCGAGGAGCTGTACAAGAAGACGAAGAAGAGGTTCAACGGCTTGAGCGAGAACGATCTGGAAAGCATGCTTATGAAGATGGAGATCCAGGGGCTCGTCAAGGTATACCGCCTCCCCCGAGGCAAGAAGCGCATCGAGCTGGCGTAGGGGACCGCGGCGTGGGCGTCAAGCTAGGCGACCTGGTGGAGGCCCGGAAGATCGCCATCGACGACCTTGCGGGACGCGCCGTCGCCTTCGACGGCAACAACATACTCTACCAGTTTCTATCCATCATACGGGGTAGGAGCGGCGAGCCTCTCAGGGACCAGCATGGGAGGGTGACGAGCCACCTCAGCGGCCTCATCTACCGTAACAGCAACCTCATGGAGGCGGGCGTGAAGATCGTATACGTCTTCGACGGCCGCCCCCACAGGTTCAAACGCACCGTCATAAAGCAGAGGCAAGAGACCCGAAAGAGAGCGGTGAAGCGGTACGAGAAGGCGGTCAAGGAAGGGGACGCCGAGAAGGCGCGCCGCTACGGCCAGCAAGCGGTGCTGGCCACCACCGACATAATCGAAGACGCCAAGACCCTGCTCACCCACATGGGCATCCCATGGGTCCAAGCCCCCGGGGAGGGGGAGGCCCAGACAGCCTATATGGCTGCGAAGGGCGACGTCTGGGGGGCCGCGAGCCAAGACTTCGACTCCCTCCTCTACGGCGCACCGCGCCACATCAGGAACCTCTCCATAACGGGCCGCCGGAAGCTCCCCCGAAAAAACGTCTACATAAAGATCGAGCCGGAGCTGCTGGAGCTAGACAAAATAATGAGGGACCTGGAGATATCTAGGGACCAGCTCATAGACATAGGCATCCTAGTGGGCACCGACTACAACCCCAAAGGGATCAGGGGCGTGGGGCCCAAGACGGCGCTGAAGCTCGTCAAGGAACACGGGACACTCGAGGGGGTTATCCCTCACATCAAAGACGCTGAGTTCCCCCACCCCGTCGAGGAGATACGAGAACTGTTCAAAAACCCCAGGACCACGGACGACTATAGCCTCGAGTGGAGTAAGCCGGACACAGCGGCGATTATCGGGTTCCTGTGCGGCGAGCACAGCTTCAGCCAGAGCCGGGTGATGAACGCAGTCGAGAAGATGAACAGGGGATACGCCAGGACGAGTCAGAAGACGACCCTGGACCGGTTCTTCGGCTAGGGGCACCAACCCTTTTCTACCGCGACCACGCTGGTCTCCCTGATCGACATGAAGGTTCTAGCCATACAGTCAAGCCCGAACAGCGACGGGCTGACGGCGATCACCGCCAAAAAGTTTCTCGAGGGAGTCGGGGCCATGGGACACGGGACGGAGCTAATCAATCTCAACGATCACGTCATCAAGAAGTGCAAGGCATGTGACGGGGGCTGGGGGCAGTGCAAACAGAAAGGCACGTGCATCCTCGAGGACGACTTCCAAGCGTTACGGGAGAAGATCGACGGGGCGGACGCCCTCCTCTTCGCCACGCCGGTCTACTGGTGGGACATAAGCGAATCGGGTAAGACTTTCCTCGACAGGCTCAGGAGATGCGAGACCCATTTCGGTTTCGAGAGGTACAAGGATAAGGTGTCGGTGGGAATAGCAGCCGCGGGGGGAAGCGGTAACGGCGCCGCGAGGGCGCTCTACCTGCTGGAGGAGTACCTCAAACGCCTGGGCTTCAAGACTTTCGACCTCGTGACCATAACCCAGATGAACAAGGGCCATAAGCTCCCCATGCTCGTGGAAGCTGGAAAAAGAGTCTTTTCCTAGTCAAGCTTGAATAGGTTCCTAGTCAAAGGGTTCTCCCCCAACCATTTTCTCATATACTCTGTGAGTTCTTCGAGGTCTCCCATACGGTTTAGGTAAAGCAGAGTGAATACGCCGCCCAATAGGTATGAGACGCCGTATAGGAGCATCATTTGCTCGAAGAAGAGCCCTCTCCCAAAGGTTATCCACAACGCGTTGTTTATCACGGTGGGGATGAACTGAGCGCTGTAAGCGCCCAGAATGGTCACGGCTATTATGGGACCGATCCTCCAGTTGGACATTATCACTAGGAGGAGCACCAGGGACAGATTCTCCATCGCCAAGTTCATCATCCCTCCTTTCAGTCCCTTGACCTCCATCAGCTCCGCGGCCTTTGGGTTGTCCTCGACGAGTCCCAAGTGAGATATGCCGTAGAGCGTCGTCGCGATGTCAAGCGTCTGAAGTAGCAGATACAAAGTGAGAAGCACCAAGACAAACTTCCAACGATTCACGGTCTCCAAACGAATGTTTAGGTTATAAAGAATCAGAAACATGGTTCCATTGAAATCAACGGTAGTTTTTTTAGACGACTGAACGTTCATCAACCATATGCCCATAGAGGACTATCTTCTCAGAGAGGAGAAGGTGCTGTTCTGGAGCGACTTCCACGTGACCTATAACGAGGATAAGTACAAGGTCTTCATCACAAACATACGGCTGCTTCTATTCAAGGAGAAGGGCATGGTCTTCAAGAGGGAGGAGATAATCACCGAGAACTGGGCTCAGATAACGGGGCTTCAGTTCACCGAGGCCGGCGCCATCAGCAGAAAGGGCACGCTGAGGTTCTCCTGCAGCAAGGGAGAGATACGGCTGGAGGGTCCGAGGAACGGCATGCTGGGTCTCTTCAAGGCGATCCAGAGGCAGACCCTTGACCCTTTCAGCGTCAGAGGGGAAAACCGACCCGAAGAAACCTGATTTCATCAGGCTCACAGTTGTCTCGTCACCGAGTGTTTTAATAAATAGGTTCAGATCAAATTGACATTAAGGTGTGACTGAATGTCACTGATGAGTCAAAAGAAGATCCAGGAAAAACTCAGGGTACTGGGAAAGAAGCACACCTGGAGAATCCTGACACACATACAGAAGGGCTCCAAGTACATCACCCAGATCTCAATCGAGACAAACATTCCCTACACTACAGTCCAGCACAGAGTAAGGGAGCTGGAAAGAGCAGGCCTAGTCCGCATAGTGAATCAAGTCGACCAGGAGACCGGGCGAGCGATAAAACTGGTCAGGGTAAGCAACTTCAGGATAAACCTCACGCCAGTTGACATAGTCAGAATGGTGGAGAAGACAAACGAGCCGGTCGCCTGAACAAGTCGTGTACTTTCTCTCGGACAGAATTCAAGGGTATCAAGAATGGTTGACTCCGAGGTTTAAGAAGCAAGCTACTGGGTCTGATGAGTCAGCACCAGGTTCTTCACGAGCTCAGGTTTACGGGTGATGACCCTCATGAAGAACTTGAAACGCTCGCTGGTGAGCTCTCTGTCGGCAGCCGCGATCAGCCTGTACCTATGGTCCCTCATCTCGCCGAACAGGAAGTGGTTGAGGGACCCCGTCATACCCTCGGCATAATCCTTGAGGAAACATACGATAACGAACAGCGCCTTACCCAAGATATCGCGGTGCTCGGGGGACTCGATGCTCGTCACGTTGTTTCCCGGAAGATAGTGCGTGTTCTCAAGCATGAGCTGTTTTATCTTATCGGCGAAGTCGGCCTCCAAGAAGACGTCCCTGGTCACCTGAAATAGGGGGAGCTCCACCTCTTTCTTGGCGCCGACATCCATTAACACTGTCCATGCGTGATCGGTGTCGACGATGGCCTTGGACATCTCGAGGTATCCATTCGGTGAACAGCTTAAGGAGTTTATAGAATCGAGGTAGAGTTTTAGTCTCTGGCTATCTCCTCGACCGCCGAGACCAGAGCGTCTATCTCCTCCAGCGTGTTGTAGATGTATGTGGAGGCCCGGGCGTTTCCCTCTTTGAGATTGAACAGCTCCTTTATCAACGGCAGCGCGCAGTGGTGGCCTGATCTCACCGCTATGTTATACTCAGTGTCCAAGGTCAGGGCCACGTCGTGAGGGTTCATGTCCCCGATGTTGAACGTGGCCAACCCGACTCTCTGCCTCGGATCCTTCGGGCCATAGACCTCTACGCCCTCGATCTCCGTCAGGCCCTCGATGAGCCTGTTGGCGAGCTTCAGATCCCACTTCTCGACGTTATCCATACCCACCCGGTTCAGGTACCGGCAGGCTTCGCCGAGTCCGATGACCTGAGCGATGTTAGGGGTCCCGGCCTCGAACTTCATCGGCGGAACGGCGAGGACGTAGTCGTCTAAGCTCACGTCGGCTATGGTGCCTCCCCCGATGCAGAGGGGCTCTGTCGACGCCAGCTCTGCTTCGGCGATGTATAGGCCGCCGGAGCCGGTCGGCCCCAGCATCTTGTGCCCGGAGAAGGCGAGGAAGTCCACCTTGGAGTCCATCACGTCGGTGTGGATGTGGGGTACGCCCTGGGCGCCGTCGACCAGCATCTTGGCGCCGTGCTCGTGGGCGATCTCGCAGATCTCCTTTATCGGTACTATGCAGCCTAGGACGTTGGAGACGTGGGTCACGGCCACCAGCTTCGTCGAGTCGTCTATCGCCTTCTCAAAGTCGGCGAGATCGAAGAAGCCCTCGGGCGTGGAACGCACCACCTCAAGCTTTGTGCCGTGGCGTTGACGCACCCTGAGCCATGTGATGAAGTTGCTGTGGTGCTCTATCACCGTGTTTACTATCTTGTCTTCCTTGCTCCAGTCGAGACTGTTGGCGACGAGGTTGATGCCCTCCGTGGTGTTACTGAGCAGGGCCAAGTTCTCCACGCCGGGAGCCCCTATGAAGCGCGCGATCTCCTCGTGGGCCTTCTCGTATTCCTCGCTGGCCATCCGGCTGAAGCGGTGGACGCCGCGCTCGACGTTGGCCCGGTACTCCCTGTAGAACTCCATCTCCTTGAGCACCACCTGTTCCGGGGTGAGGCTGCTGGCGGCGCTGTCGAGGTATATTACGCCCTTCTCCAGTATGGGGAAATCTTCCCTGATCGACTGCACATCGAACAAACTAATCAAAGAGAATGATACAGGGAGTTGCTTAAGGCTATCGTCTAGGGGACTGTCACGCTCTTGGCCAGGTTTCTAGGCATGTCAGGGTCCAGCTCCTTGAGCACAGCGAGATGATACGCGAGAAGCTGCAAAGGCACCACGTATGGCACCGGGGAAAGCTCCTCGGGTATCCCGCGGGGCATCTCTATGAAGTCGTCAGAGAGGCGCTTCACCTCTTCGTCGCCCTCCTCGCAGATGGATATGATCCTCGCGCCCCTTGCCTTCATCTCCATGATGCTGCCGATGATATTTGGGTGGGTGTCCCCGCGTGGGCATATGAAGATGCAGGCCACGCCGTCCTCTATGACGCTTATGGGGCCGTGCTTGCTCTCTCCAGCCGGGTACGCCAGAGAGGGGACGTACGTGATCTCAAGCAGCTTTAGGCGGCCCTCGAGGGCTGTGGCGGCGCTTATACCTCTCCCAAGGAAAAGGAACAGTTTGTCGTCCTGGTATTTCTCAGCAAGCGCCTCAATGTATCCCGAGTTACTTTGAATGGTATCCTCCACCCAGCTCGGGATCAACGTGAGTTTCTCTTCAAACTCGTCCAGCTCATCTTGGCTGAGCTTGCCCTTCTGCTTCGCCAGCCTCAAGGCCATCTGAGATAACACAATCACCTGAGATGTGAACGTCTTCGTGGCCGCGACACCGATCTCGGGCCCCGACTGCTGGATCAAGTAGGCTCTGGAAACCCTTGTGAGGGTGGAGCCCACCGTGTTGGTTATGCCAAGAACCGTGGCGGCCCGCATCCTGGCGTGGTCGATCGCCTTCAACGTATCATAGGTCTCGCCGGACTGGCTCACCGCGAGCACGACTGAGTCGATGCCCACCGTTGAGCCATACCTCTCGATGAACTCCGAGGAGACCACCGGTATGGTGGTCAGCCGCGAAAGCTTCGAGAAGATATAGGACGCCGCGAGGCAGGAGTGGTAACTCGTCCCCGCCGCCGTGAGAAACACGTCTTTGCCTCTGTCGAGGAACTGTGTTAGCAGGTTCAGGTACTGCTCCTGCAGCCTCAGCCCGTCCCTGAGGCTCTCCGGCTGCTCATAGATCTCCTTGAGCATGAAGTGCGTGTACCCCTGCTTCTCCGCCATCTCCAGGCTCCACGTGATCTCCTCTAGATTACGCTCCACAAGGGAGCCGTCTATGACCTTCACGACCTCGTAGCCGTCCAGAGTAAGGACCGCCATCTCTCCGTTCCGCAGATATGAGACCTGATTCGTGTACGGCAGCATCGCGGGTACATCCGAGGCACAGAATGCGCCGTTATCCGAGACCCCTATGACCAGGGGGCTCTCGTGGCGGGCGCAGTAGACCCTGTCGGGCTCGTGAGTCGATAACACGACCACGGCGTAGGAGCCCTTCAACCGCCTGAGAACACGCAGGATAGCGCCCTTCATCCCTATGTCTGACGTGAGCTCCTCCTCTATTAGGTGGGGGATGACCTCGGTGTCCGTGCGTGACACGAATATGTGTCCCTTCTCTATGAGCTCGTCTTTCAGCTCCATGTAGTTCTCGATGACGCCGTTATGGATCAGCGCTATGTTGCCGGAGCCGTCTATGTGGGGATGAGCGTTGACCCTGCTGGGTGCGCCGTGCGTCGCCCACCTCGTGTGCCCCATCCCGATGGTTCCCTCCATCTCGTTTATCCGAAGACCCTCGACCACTTCCTCCAGCTTGCCCTTGTCCTTTCGCACATGGAGCCCGCCGTCCACGATGGTGGCGACACCTATGGAGTCGTATCCTCTGTACTCGAGACGCTTCAAGCCGTCCGTTATCAGTCTAACTGCCTGTCCATCCTTGATTACGCAGCCGAATATTCCACACAAAACCGTAACACACCGTTTTATCGTAGAAAAGTATTCCATATTAATAAAACATCTTAAAGGAAAATTCGCTACAACCAAATCGGCAGGCTTTATCAAATCATATAAAAATCCATCGCCTCCTATTGGTATTCCAGTGCTGGAGACCCGAAGCCATTGAGGTACGTGGCGCTAACGAGCGGCAGGAATGAGGAGAGGTTCATCAGGCAGACGGTGGAGGGTGTGCTCAGCCAGAGACCCGCCCCGGAGGCCTACGTGGTAGTTGATGACGGCTCGGTGGACAAGACAGGGGAGATGCTGTCAGAATACCAAGAGGTGACCGTGCTGAGGCTCGGTAACCCCCGTCACTCAACCCGCGGAGTAAACCTAGCATGGGCTCTAAACGCTGGGGTTAAAAGAGCCACGGAGCTCGTGCCCGACTGGGAGTACCTCCTCAAGGTGGATGCGGATAGCGTACTGCCCCCAGACTACTTCAACAGGCTTCTGCGTAGGTTCGAGGAGAACCCTAGGCTCGGCGTCACCAGCGGCACCCCCTATGACGAGAATGTGTGGCGGGGGAGAGCGTCAGACGGCGCCAAGATATATAGACGCGCCTGCTGGGACAGCATCAAGCACTTCGTGCCATGCAACGCCTTCGACACCCTCGCCCTGTTACAAGCTAAGAGGTACGGCTGGGTCGTAGAGTCGTTCCCAGAGATAAAGTACACCCAGCTCAGGACGTGGCGCAGAGGCAGCCTCAACAGGTGGATACTCTCGGGTAGGTCCAGGTACTACATGGGCTTCCCGACGTGGCACACCTTCCTCGTGGCCCTTGTGTACCTCGTGGATAGGCCGTGGGTGCTGGGAAGCACGTCTATGTTCCTGGCCCACCTGGTGACGGCGCTCGGCGGGCTGGATAAGCCTTTCCCAGCCGAGTACTACGAGTTTGCCAGAAAATACGCCATGTGGGAGACCATGGAGCGGCTTCACGAGAGGAGGCTCACCTAGCCATCGGCGAGGAGCCCTGTGACTAGGTTGAAGAAGTCCTTGATGTCGGGGTCCACTAGCCCTATCTTCACGTTGAAGCTGTAGAAGCCCTTCTTGGTGTGGCCTAGCTTGCTCATGCCGTGGTCCGATATGATGAGCACCAAGTCGTCTTCCCTGAGCCTGGCCTTCACCCTCTTGGTGAGGAGGTCCATCTCCTCGTAGAGGGTGGCCACCTTCTCTGTGCCCCAGAACGCGTGGCCGAACAGGTCAGTTATGTGGAGGTGGACCATCAGAAGCCTCCACTCACTATCAATGGCGTCGAAGAGGGCTTCTATCTCCTCATCGAATATCCCTCGGACCCTCTCCTCGAAAACGGGGAGGTACTCGGGGTCCTGACGCGCCCGCATCACGTCGCCTATAGGGTATATTTCCTCGAGGTTCTTGTTGTAGACGGGGACGCCTAACGCTACACTAGGCTTGACGACTTCGAAGAACGTGTCCACCTTAATGTTCTTCCTGCTCGGGAAGCTCGATCTTGCACCCGTAGCTTCTCTAACTTTTTGACCTACCTTGAACCGTTTGAGTATGTTGTGGATGCCTCTGTGTCTCCTCACGAAGCTGCGGAGCCCGTCGAACTCGTTGTCCCACATCTGAGGCATGTCTACGCCGTTGACCTCCGGCGGCTCACCTGTTATGAAGCTGGTCCAGACTATGGGCGTCGAAGGGTCGTCGATCCCTCCCACGATGGGCACTTCGACCTTGCCGTGCTCCCTCTGCAGTATGTTGCGGAGGCTCAGCGTCTCCACTAGGTCGTGGTTGAGTCCGTCGTAGGCAAGGATCAAGACCCTCATCGTTAGTCACTTCTAACGAGGTGCCATATAGAGGACCCGATCCCGATCGGGTCGCTTATACCGAGCGCCTCCAGGATGCTGGGGGTGATGGACAGGCTTTTAACCTCATCTTCGATGATCACGCCCTTCTTCACGCCGCCTCCGTAGAAGATGAGGGGCACGTCCACCAGGACGGGTATGAACTTGTTGGTGTGGTGGGAGAACTGATCATGCTCACCGAACTCCTCGCCATGATCAGAGGTTATGACCAGCAAGTCGTCGGGGCTGAACCTGTCGAAGAAGGCGCCGACCTCCCTGTCCATCTCGGTGATCTCCTCCCTGTAGAGCGTCTTGGCTAGCCCTATCTCCTCCTCGGTGGGCGTGTAGTTGCCGTGCACCGCCTCTATGAACTTGTCGTTCAGGGCCCGCATCTCATGACGGCTCATGTCTAGGCTGGTCTCTCTAGGATAGTAGGGGATGTGGGGCTCCATAAGGTGGGTCCAGAGGAAGTAGTCTTCGTGCTCACTCATCCACTCTAGGCTATACTCCAAGACCTCGCTCGCCAGGGAGTAGGGTAGATACCTCTCCTCGCTGTACACGTTGGCTCGGAACCTTTTCATACCGGCTATGACGCCTGGAGGGAGGTTTCTCCTCAGCGTCTTTCTCCAGCTCTTACTCATCCTGAACTTCTTGGACTTGAGGTCTATGGTCTCGGCGAACCCCGGGTGGAAGTTGTGGACCATAGGGTTTGAGTGGATGACGGCGGTGTGGACGCTGTACCTGTTTAGCACCGTCGCTATGTTCGCCTCGGGATTGTAGGTTGTGTCCGCGCCCAAGATGCACGGCATGCTGTGCAGGGTAGAGGTGTTGCACGCCTTGGAGTTGCTGAAGAACACTCCCTGCTCCGCGATCCTCATCAGGTTAGGGGTGATCTCAGGGTTGACGTGGTCGAACCGCAGGGCGTCCAGTATAAGTAGAACGACGTTCATCCTTTAGCCTCGTTTCTCAACATAGAGTGTTGCCGTCTTTAAAAGAATGTATGACTCCCTAGCCTTCAAGCTTCTTAAGGAAGTCTACCAGTTGCCTAGCCCGTATCTCTGAGGTATGGTGCTTCATCACGGTCTCGTAGCCGTTGCGGGCGATGCGCTCCCTCTCAGCGTCGTCCTCAAGGTAGTACTCTAGCTTCTCCTTCCAGTTACTCCGGTTTATCTCGACATAGTTCTCCCCAGCCTCGAAGTGGAGCTCGTCGGCGGACTGGGGCCTGTCCGCCATGACTAGGGTTCCGCTTCCCATGATCTCGAAGAACTTCGACACCGGGTAACGGAAGATGCTGCTGCCGAAAATGAAGACCTTGGCCTTGGCGATGGTCTCAGCATACTTGGGGCCAACGATGTATCCCTGTTTCTCTAGTTCCGGTATGTCTCTTAGGGGGGTTCTGCCCGGTGGGCGCCCCCTCACGA
>DAOVEE010000101.1 GCA_030669135.1 Candidatus Bathyarchaeota archaeon
CCCAGCCGGCGAGACCATGCATGGGATACTGCTGGAGAGAGGCTTCACTGAGACAGAGGAACACAACGTCCTCAGGAGAGACGACACCTACCTCTTCGTCATCGAGCCGCTCATCGTGCCGGAGGAACGGTACAAGGTGCCTGCGGAGCCTAAACCATACCCGGTGGACTACGACAGCCTATCACAGAGATACGACATAGACTACATCGTGGTGGCGAGCCGCCACTGGGCCAAGAGCGGCAAGCCGAGCCTCACGGTACACTCGACAGGCAACTTCGGTAAAGCCATGTACGGCGGCCGGAACCGTGAGCTGCAGCTCACGGCGCCCAACAAGATGAGGGATGTCTACCTCAGGATACTCGACGACCCTCCCCGCGGGTTCGAGGTGAGCCTTGAGGCCACCCACCACGGCCCCACCGAGTTCAATGTGCCCATGTTCTTCGCCGAGGTGGGCAGTAGGGAGATCCAGTGGAGAGACGAGCCCGTCTGCGAGTACCTTGTGGACGCCATACTTGGGGGTATAAAAGACGACGGGGACGCCGACGCGGTCATCGGGTTCGGTGGAGGCCACTACTGCCCAACCTTCTCGTCGAGGATGGACGACTACGCCTTCGGCCACATGGCGGCCAAGTACGCCGTACCGCTCCTAGGTAAGGAGATCGTGGCCCAGATGGTCGAGAAGAGCGGCGGCGTAGACGGGGCGCTCCTGGACAAGGGGCTCAGGGGGCACGAGAAGAAGAGGGTGGAGGTCATCTTGAAGAAGCTGGGTGTCCCGCGGCTCTAGCTACTCCTCGAACACCCAGCCGTCCACGTCCTTCCAGATTCTCTCCAGCACCCGCTTCGCCTGGCCCGGCGGCAGACTCAGGAAGAGCTTCCCCATGTGCTTGCACATCCGCTTCCTGTGCATCCCCTTCCGCCAGTCGTCGCAGTCGTGCTTGATCACCTGGTTCTCCATGTCCACCTCGATGTAGTAGTCCCTGAGCCTCGCCTTGATCGATTCGTCGCCGCTCTCGGTGACGCTGAGGTCCGAGTCGCTTATCTTCTCTGCGCGGCCCAGCCTCCGGGCGTCCATGAAGTGGATGAGGTGGTCAGCGACGCTGAGGCCCTCCTCGTCGGCCTGGAACGCGGTCAGAGGCTGCACGCCCAAGGGCCTAGACGCCGTCTCACTGTAGTCCCTGATCTTGTCCAGGACGATGTTCTGCTCCGGGGTGGCCTCGTCCAGGAGGCTCAGCATCTCTATGGCGTTCTTCACGGCGTTCGCCTTGAAGTGGTTGTTGAAGTAGCCGTAGGTGCGCCGCGTCCTGCCTTTCACGTCCTCTACCTTTGGCAGCCACGCCTCCAGCTGGTCCTCGGTGTACTCGTAGTCGTACCAGAGCCTCTCGCCGTGTCCGTGCCACCTGATATACGCGAAGTCGGCTGTAACCTCCGTATCCGGAGGAAGCAGAGGCTCATCCACGATGGTGTAGGCGACGTTGTGTCTCCGCAGAATGTCGTAGGTCTCGTCCCGGAGCCACGACTCGTTGCGGAACTCGACGGCCCACTCGTAGTTGACCGGGATCGCGGCCAGGTAGTCCTCGAGGACGCCGGCGTGTTCCTCGTAGTTGAACTTGGGCCTCAGCTGGATCAGTAGTGGCCCCAGCTTCTCGGCGAGCGGCCTCATCAGCTCCAAGAACCGCCAGGTGTCTTCTTCCACCCCCTCCCCCAGCCTCAGCCACTTGTCGTGGGTGATGAGCTTGGGGAGCTTGGCTGCGAAGAGGAAGCCTGGGGGCGCGTTGCGTAGGAGCCCCTGGATCATGCCCTCGCTGGGGTACCTGTAGAAGGTGCTGTTGATCTCGCTGGTCTTGAAGACCTTGGCGTAGTGGCTGAACATGCCCGTCTTCTTCTCGTAGAAGGGGCCGACCCACTCCTTGTAGCTCCAGCCGCTGGTGCCCAATATGAGGCTCATCAGGTCATATCTCGGCAGTCCAAAGATATAAGAGATGAAGAAAATTAGCTAATTCTTGATAATTAAAATCGGACAAATTATTGTTTTTCTTCCGGATTATCACTTTTTTTATGGATAATCCACTAACATTTATATATGGTATATACGATATTTATTCGAGCAAACATGAAATGCCCCAGATGCGGCAAGGAAGGAAAAGCCACAGGTAAGACCTGGAAGTTCGGCCTCTTCGACGGCGAGGGATACAAGTGCCCCGCATGCAATAAGCCATTCAGCGCCTTCTACCGTGACGGTAAACTGAGCCACACAGTGCCAAAGGCCAAGTAATTACTTCCTTTTTTTTAACCCCAAACCTGAAAAGCCCCTTTTTATCCACATCACCATGGGAGACATGAGCCTCAAGATACGCAGACTGAGCCAGGAGCCGGGGGAGCCCATGCCGGGAGAAGGGCACCACGGAGTCAACACCGTGATGGCGGTGCCCATGAGAGAGGTGTCGGCCTACTCGTGCAGAGTGCTCAGGATAGACCCGGGCGGCTCCACGGCCATCCACCAGCACCCCCGGGAACACGTCGTCTTGGCCCTCACCGGTAAGGCGAGGGTGGAGACAGACACCGAGGTGACAGAGATTACCTCGGGGACGATAGTGACCATACCGCCAGACGTGCCCCACAGGTTCGTCAACACCACCCCTAAAAAGACGGCGCTACTGGTCCAGAACCTCTACCCAGAAGAGACGTGACGACCACCATCCACCTGCTGAGTCGACGCCGAAAAAACTCGAACCGATCTGCAACCGGTATCGGGTAAAGACCCGGGGAATCCGTCTTATAGCTCCGTCCAACAATGTTCAGGGGAGCCGGATGAAGCACATCTCCTTTGACATGGAGGGCACCCTCATAGACCACGGGTACTCGGAGCACATATGGGGCACAGACATACCTCAGCTGTACGCGGAGAAACACGGCGTAGACCTCGAGGAGGCCAGGAGACGGGTCTTCCACGAGTACGACCAGGTGGGCGGCGCGCGCCCGGAGTGGTACGACGTAGGCTACTGGTTCAGAAGGCTCGGCCTCCCAGGAGACTGGCGGGAGCTGCCCGAGAGAAGAAGAGGCCTGATACGAGTATACCCCGACGCGAAGATAGCCCTGGAAGCCCTCGTGTCAGAGAGCCTCCTCGTGGTCTCCTCCAACACGATACGGGAGTTCCTTAAAATCCAGGTCGAGGAGGTGGGCGACTACTTCACCCATGTCTTCTCGGCGCCCAGCGACTACCAGTCCGTGAAGAAAGACCAGAGTTTCTATAGGAGAATAATCGAGGTCCTAGGCATAGAGCCCAACGAGATGATCCACGTAGGCGACCACTACACGTACGACTACCTGGCCGCCCAGAGCATAGGGGTCGAGGCGTACCACCTCGACAGGACGGGCAAGACCAGAGGCGAAGACACCTTGGAAAGCCTCACAGAACTCATGGAGAGGCTAGAGAAGGCCTAGCCTCCTCTCGTACTCGTAGAGCAGCCTAGAAACAACGGTCCACGCCTCAAGTGGATCAGGGTAGACGCTCAACGCCTCATCCGCCAAAGCTAGTGTCTCCTCATCCATGGGGCCAATCGGGTAGGCGCCGACGAAGACCGCTGGGCTCCCGGAGCCGCAGAGCCGTTCAGCAGTCACAGCGAAGGAGCTCGGAGAGCCGTGGCTCGTGAGCGCCACCACCCTGCTGGGCCCTAACTCGTCCATGAGCCCCTTGAGGCTCTGCCTCCTGAGCCTAAGCAAAGGCGTCTCGACGCCTGGCGGGGAGCTGGCATCTAGGAAGAGCTGCTCCATGAGGCTGTTGAAACGGTTATAGTTCCTCGGAGGCCTGGTCGATGGATCGATCTCGATGACGTAGCCCTGCTGGGTGGAGACCCAGGCCCTGAGGTTACCCGTCCTGTTCAGGGGCGACCCCATGGCCTCTAGTAGGCATACATGCAGTATGTCCGGTCGCCCCCTCTTCTCCTGGCCCGGCAGGCGGGTCATGGCGTAGTGGTGCAGGCTGCGGTCCAGGAGGGTCTCCATAGGCCGTTTGCCGCGCCTCTTCGCGTTCCGCCGCACAGACGGGTGACCCAGTATCTCGGATGGGACGAGCTCGAGGGCGGCCTCAACGAACACCAGGTTCAGAGTCATGTGACTCACCCTCCATGTCAATGGTTTGCTCACCAAGATGGGTGTTCCTGCTCACGCTTCTGCGGCCCACGAAGAAAAACGCTATGGAGGCCAGGAAGACGGCGGTGATGGCCGTGGAGAGGCTCTGCTTAGCCGCCTCCAGCTCGGCCTGCTTCGCCTGGTAGGTGCGAGACAGCGAGACGTACTTGTCCTCAAGAATCGAGTAGCTTATATTCAGGAAATCCAGGTCCTGCTCCAGCTGGCTTATGAACACAGTCTTACCGTGGGACGCCGACGACTCTTCGGTGAGCGAGGATATCAGCTGAGCCCTGTACTTGTCGTCGTACTTGGAGTACGTCTTCAGCGCCGAGAAATAGTCTCCGGCCTCGATGCTCCGGTTCATGTCGGCGAGGTAGCCCATGAAACGTGACACGTTCAGGTGCTCCGCCTCGGCGACGTCCCTCAACGGCTCAACCTCTGACGCCATGTCGAGATACTTCCCCTCAACGTAATCCACCTTCTTGTCATCCAGAATCTTCAAGGTTATCGAGGCCTCCGTGGCCAAGGGCCCACGATGAGAACCGTCCACGCCTACGGAGACGTTATAGACCTCAAAGAAGACCCTGGCCTTGACCACGACCTCCAGGGTCTCGTATGGCTTTACGCCGAAGTCGAACGCGTCTCTTACGAACGTGTGATTGAATGACTCCCACACAGAGGAGCCGTTGACAGGGATCTCAAAGACGTTGGTGAGGCCCTTGTCATCTAGTTGAGTCGAGTAACCTGATGTTGCCGCCCCGAAGTCGTATGAGCCGGATGCCTTCCAGTCGATGTCTATGACTGTGTTAAGGTAGCCTGTGTACTGAATCCACGGGTCTTCCTCCGTTGGCTGCCCAGGTGCTATCGACAGACCGTCGTTAGCCACGGTCACGTTGAAGAAATAGGTCTCCTCGGCGTTTAACTGTCTATGTAATGGCTCAGGTTCTACAACTATGTTCACCGACAGGCCCCCCGCTGAGTACGCGGGACAGACAGGGTACACGGACCAGATGACTAATGCGGCTAGGGCGATTAGAGCTCTCTTCATATGCAAATAGACGGGCATGATACAGATATTGTTTTTTAGAGATTGGGAGGGTTCTTCACTCCTCAACCGTGATGGCGCCCACTGGGCAGGCGTTGACGCATGCCATACACAGGATGCAGTCGTTGGCGCGGGTGGGCTGAGCCTTGGTCTCGCCCTTTATCTCGACGAGGTCATACACCTCGACGGGGCAGGCCTCGGCGCACAGCCCGTGTCCTTCACATATCTCCAAGTCGACGAAGACGTTGGGCAACGGTCTAAACCTGATGAATTGACCCGCCGCCTATTTTATTAACTCTTTTTTTCAGTAAAAGCACAGAAGCTTATTAAGCAATATGAACTGTGGAGTTTGGGGCATCGAGGTGGCCGAGGAGTTCACTATAGCGCCCATGAGGCGGCTTCTGAAGAAGGCGGGGGACCTAAGGATAAGCCCTGACGCCGCCGAGGAGCTGAGGAGAGCCGTGGGCACCTACGGGTTAACGGTCGCCCAGTTAGCCATTGAGACGGCGCAATCGGAGGGCAGGAAGACGGTTTTAGAAAGGGATATCAAGGCGGCAGCCGTTAGGGTGTGGTACTCGGAGGCAGAGAGAACTGAGTGAGAGAAAGGGCCCTACAGTCATGGGTATTCTTTTCGGCGCCCAGACTGAGTACGTGAAGAGCCTAGCGCCGATGTTCGCCCTCAGCCTGTTCCTCTTCATCTTCTCGACGTTCATGGGTTACAGCATGGGCGAGGACATCCCGGCCTCTGTCTTCGAGGGGGTTCTCAGCAACATACCGGACCCCACCGAGTCCACGACCATCGAGATGTTCACGGCCATACTCTCCAACAACGTGCTGGCGAGCTTCCTCTTCCTCGCGTCGGGGATAATAGTGGGGCTGCCGCCGCTTCTGTTCATAATAGTCAACGGCTTCTTCGTCGGATGGATATCCTACTCCGTGGCCTCGGAGCTAGGACTAGGGTTCGTGGTTTCGACTCTGCTGCCACACGGCATCATAGAGATACCCGCCATCACCCTCTGCGCGGCCATGGGGGTCGGGCTGGGGTACCAGCTCATAAACAAGCTGAGAAGGATCGGGGGACTCCAGAGGTACGTCCAGGACTCCCTGTCCCTATTCGTGAAAAGGATAGTCCCTCTCCTAATAGTCGCGGCGGTTATAGAAACAGCCCTCATAGCCGTCTATGTTTGACTGCGTTAATCTTTTCAATACACCACGTCACATTATGGGCATGATTACGCGAGACGAAAACAGGTTCAACTGCTGCGAGAGCGCCCTCATCAGGGTCGACAACAGGAAGCCGCTTCCCGGGTTCGACTCAAACGTCATGAGGCTGGCGTCCAACTTCGGCGGAGGCGGCGCCGGGTGGGGAAGCCTATGCGGCGCCGTCAGCGGCTCAGTCATGGCCGTGGGGCTGCTCCTGGGCACGGATGGAACGGAGAGCCCCGAGGATTTCCAGTCCAAGAGGGCGAGGATGAGGGCGATCACACAGGAAGTCATGCAGGAGTTTGAGAGCCGCTGGGGGCACGTAGACTGCTACGATCTGCTGGGCGTCAACACAAGGACCCCCGACGGGAAGCAGAGATACGAGGAGATGAAAGCACAGGGAG
>DAOVEE010000267.1 GCA_030669135.1 Candidatus Bathyarchaeota archaeon
TCTTCGTCGTACAGAAGCACGACGCCAACAACCTGCACTACGACCTGCGGATAGAGTCTGGCGGCGTGCTGAAGTCATGGGCCGTGCCCAAGGGGCCTTCGATGGACCCCAAGGTGCGGAGGCTCGCCGTCCCCACGGAGGACCACCCCATGGCGTACGCCGACTTCGAGGGGGTGATCCCTGAGGGGCACTACGGGGCCGGCACGGTCATCGTCTGGGACCGAGGCACAATCCGTAACACTAAGGGGGAGGACGCCTCACTTGAGGAGAACCTTGAGGAGGGCCACGCCACGCTGTGGCTTGAAGGAGCAAAGCTGAGGGGAGGTTTCGCCCTCATCAGGACAGGCGGAGGCAAGAAGCCGCGCTGGCTCTTCTTCAAGATGAAGGACGGCGAGGCCAGACCCGGCTCAGACGTCTTGGCGGAGAAGCCCAACTCGGTTAAGACCGGCCGCAGCCTAGAAGAGGTGGCTGAGCAGGAGGAGCCCGCCGACCTCAGCGACTTCGCTTAGAATAGAAGTTATTGGAGGAACTCCCGCTCCCTGAGGGGCG
This sequence comes from Candidatus Bathyarchaeota archaeon, assembly GCA_030669135.1. GTDB lineage: Archaea > Thermoproteota > Bathyarchaeia > TCS64 > TCS64 > RBG-16-57-9. The sequence goes on from DAOVEE010000267.1 coordinate 550, forward strand.
AACCACAAGTGGTTTCGCCGTACCTCGTCTGGAGCGGGGGTCAGCTTTTCCTCGTCTTTGAACCCTTAACCGGCTCTATTATATGGTTGTGGGCTCCGTTTCTCGATCAGTGATCCATTTCTCGCCGTAGGGCTTGGTCAGGAACTCTAGTATTTCGATGACGTACCCCGAGGGGTCCCAGGTCAGGAAGCCTTTCATGTGTATCTCGCCTGCCTCCTTGGGCGGGTGGTTGGTCTTGACGCCTTTCTCCATCAGCTCTCTGTGCCACTTCTCGGCGTCCTCGACTATTATGGTTAGCATCACCGGCTTCTCCTCGGAGGGCTTGAGGTGGCCCCTCTCCGAGTCGACGAGGCCGACGTGGCTGTCTCTGCCCAGCTTGAATATCTTAACCCAGTCCCTGTCCATGACCCGCTCTAGCCCCAGTGTCTCGCCGTAGAACCTGTCGGCTGCCTCGATGTCCTCGTGGTAGGTGAACGTTATCATGCCCTCTATGCCTTTCATCGCCAAGTTGTTATCTGGGCTGACGATGATAACGTTATGGTCAGCGAATCAGCCCCGAAGCCGAATCCAAGCCTTTGCGTACTCGTTGCTTTCATACTCTGGGTGTTAAATAACCGGTGATCCAATACCATTTCCATGCGGAACAAGGTTAAGGAGAAGCTGACCAAGGGTGGGACGGCCTTAGGCGCCTAGATGAGTATACTCAACGAGAAGAGCGTCGCGGCCGTGGCCAACTCGGACCTGGACTGGGTGCTCATTGACTGCGAGCACGGGCCGACAACCATGGAGACGCTGGACAGGCTTGTCAGGGCCGCTGGCAACGAGGGCGCTCTACCCATAGCGAGGGTCGTGTGGAACGACATGAACGCCATAAAGATGGCCCTCGACACAGGAGCCTACGGTTTAGTGGTGCCCTGGGTGAACTCAGCCGAGGAGGCGGAGAAGGCTGTGGCGTACTCCCGTTATGCACCCGAGGGGCTGAGGGGCTGCGCGGCGGGTAGACCGGCGAGCGCCTGGGGCATATCAGCCAAGGAGTATATGGACATAGCTAACAACGAGATACTCGTGATAGCCCAGATCGAGACCATGGAGGCGGTGAACAACATCGAGGAGATAGTGGCCGTGGAGGGCGTGGACGCCACCTTCATCGGCCCCAGCGACCTCTCGGCGAGCATGGGCTACAGGGGCCAGTTCTGGCACCCGGAGGTCGTTAAGGCCATGGACCGGGTGCTCGAAGCATGCAAAGGCTCCAAAGTCGCCCCCGGAATAGCATTCGGGAAAAGCCCCGCCCACTGCGGCGAGCTCATCGAACAGGGCTACAGGTTCATAGCGGTCGGCTCCGACACAGGCTTCATCAGAGCAGGAGTCAACGCGAATCTTAGCCAGCTGAAGCGCTGAAACAACCTTTTTTTAATAAAAGAAAAAAATTATTTTTTACTTAACTAATAATGATTCATCAACTCTTACAGATCATTTTTATATTTTATTACCTTCTTCTAGCGTTTTTTAAATAGGCCGTGGATGCGCCAAGATAAAGCTAGTTTCAGGTTCTAGTAGACTGAGAA
>DAOVEE010000176.1 GCA_030669135.1 Candidatus Bathyarchaeota archaeon
CTCCCCGCCGTCGCGGTCCACGCGATGTGCATGAACGCCGTCATGGACCTCACCAGCACCGCGGTCAACGCAGGGTAGCTGTTGTTCACTATCATCTCGTAGAGGTACCAGAAGTTCTCCAGCCCCGCGAACCCGGCGCCCGCCGCGGCTCCGTACACCATGCCGTCCAGGTGGTCGTTGAACTCATGCCCCAGCCTGCTCCGCGCCACCAAGTAGACGCCCAGCGCCTTCAGCGGCTCCTCGATGAACCCGGCGCCGCCCGCCCCCAGGAGGGGCGCCGTCACCACGGCGTTGAGAACCCCGGCGGCGATGCCTATGAAGGCGCCCCACCCGAAGCAGTACGCCACCAGCGCCAGGGGCTCCCTTTCATACCTGTCGCTCCGGACCATCCACACCAGGTAGAGGAGGGGCGCCGCGTACCCCGCCAGCGTATAGCCCAGGTAGCTCAGCCAGTCCCCGCCGTAGGACGCGCCCAGCCCCATGGCGAGGAGAAGCACAGCCCAAACCACGTAGGGGGTCAGGGAAGCCTGCTGGCGGTCAGCGAACACCGAGACGTTGGGCGGCGCCTTGACGGGGGATGGTCTGAACAGGCTGCGTACAGCCTCCACGAAGAGGCTCCCCCCAGACACCTGCGCGGCGTCGGCGGTGATTCCCTGGCTCTCCACCCAATCATTCAGCCTCCTCCCGCAGCATTTGCAGAACTCGTCTTCAGGGTCTACCTCGGATCCACAGTCTGGGCAATAAGGTATCTTTGATCACTGCACCAATATGCGGCAACACGGATTTAGGGGTATCCCATCTCCTACCCGTGTAACTCCGTGAATAATTAATAAACGTGGAGCCGCCTATACCGACGGAGTCCGGTGAGCGACATGGAAGAACTGCGGCGGAGGCTACCCTTCATGCGTGGCAACTTCATGGTCCTCACCATAAGGATGGTCGTGGGCCAGATCTGCAGGAACATGGTGTTCCCGTACGCGAGCCTCCTCATCCTCGCCGTGGGAGGCAACACCTCCCAGATAGGCATAGTCAACAGCCTGAGGCCCATCGCCGGCCTGCTGGTGTTCCCCGTCGCCGGCTACCTCACCGACCGGAGGGGCCGGGTCAGGCTCATGGTGTTGGCGGGGTACATGTCGGCGTTCACCACGCTCATCATCGTGTTCGCCCCCAGCTGGGAGTGGATAGCGCTGGCGTCGCTCCTGCAGGGCTTCGCGGTGCTCGAGTTCCCTCCCAACAGCGCCATCCTCGCTGAGAGCCTGGAGCCCCGGTACCGGGGAGTCGGATTCGCCACGATGTCCACGCTCGCCACCATCTTCGCGATAACGAGCCCCTACATAGCGGGCGTGATAACAGAGACACTCGGGAACGATGTTGGCGTCAGGGCGCTCTACGCCATATACATGTTATCTTTCATCATAAACATCCTGATACTCAGGTATCTAACCGGCGCCGAGCCTGAGGGGGACCCGGGCGAACTCCCCAGCGTCCCCGCTATACTGCGGGAGGTGTACGGCGGCATCCCCGAGCTCGTCAGGAGCATGCCCCGGGGAGTCAAGGCCCTGAGCGTCGTCACCGGGATGGCTTTCATAGCCAACGCGCTGACGGCTCCCTTCTGGGTGGTCTACGCCACTGACATAGTGGGGATCTCGAACGTGGAGTGGGGCCTGATACTCCTCATAGAGTCCTTGATAAAGATAGGGCTCACCATCCCGGCCGGCATGGTGGCCGACAGGTACGGCCGAGCCAAGACACTGTTCGCAGCCGTGTTCCTCTCGCTGGTGTCCCTGCCCTCCATAATCCTGGCCACGAGCTTCGTCCACGTGCTGCTGGTCAGGGTGGGCGCGGCCTTAGCCGTCGCCCTCTACATGCCGGCCTCCACCGCGTTGATGGCCGACCTCGTGCCTCGGGAGATAAGGGGCCGCGTCATGTCCGCTGTGGGCAGGGGAAGCGTGATGCTGGGCGCCACCGGGGGAGGCACAGGCGGCCCCGGGATGGGCTACTTCTTCACGTTTTTCGTGATGGCGGGGTCTATCCTCGGCGGTGTGCTGTACTCCGTCGACCCGTCCTATCCGTGGCGGGGGGTGCTGGCCACATGCGTGGTCCAGATGCTTTTCGTGGTCCTCTTCATCAGGGATCCAGAGAAACGGGAACACTAGCTCAGAGCCCGAGCAGCTTCGCGGCAACGACGGCCGGAGTCAACGCCAAAGTCGCCGTGGTGTCGCTGACGGTGGTGATGGCGGGGATGACCACGTTGTCCGGGTTGAGGCCCCGCTCGAAGGCCAGGTGCGCCGAGTAGAGGGCGAAGACGCTGATGACGCCGAAGCTTAGGAGGTTTGAGGCGAGGGCCGTCGCCAGCAGCGTCATGAGGCTTACGCCGGGTGCACCGGGCCCGGTGATCAGCCACGCCGTGAAGGCGAAGACCACGTGCATGAACGCGGCCGGCACCTCCACCTGGAATATTTTTCTCCCGGCGTCCCTGAGCTCCTCCTTGAAGCTGCGGGCGTAGCCGAGGGCAATGCTGGTGGTGGTCTGGCTTCCAATGATGCTCCCTATGTTGCCCAGGGCGTTGGTGAGGGCCGGGTACATGGCCATGAGGCCGGGGGTGCGCTCCAGCGTCCCGCTCATCCGGCTGAGCATGACGCCGTTGACGCTGCCGAAGAGGCTGCTCAGGACGACGACGGTGGTGCCCTCGCGGAGGGTCTGCCTGAAGAACGTGTCACCCCGGCTCCGGTAGGCCACGATGCCCACGGCGGCCAGGATGAGGGCGAAGAGAGCCCCCAGGCCCAGGAAGATCGGGCCGCCCACGAGCACCAGGCTCACGACGGCCACGTAGAACGTTGTGACTATTATGTCGTTCACCGACGCCAGGATGGGGTAGACGATGATGTCGGGGTCCAGGCCCCTCCTGTATGTCTCTATGGCTATGAGGCTGGTGATGGGGACGCTGAAGCTCACCGCCAGGGTGCAGGCGACCGTGGGGACGCAGAGGAAGATGAGCCACATCCCCGTCGTCGAGGTCCCCGCGGCCAGGTTGAATATGAAGCTCACGGAGCCAAGGATCAGGGCGTCGACGACGGTGATGGTCATGACGCTCTTCACGAGGCCGTAGTAGTTGGCGGTGTTGTCCCTGAGCCGCGGCTTCACGAGGCCGAGGTGGAGCATGGTGGCGAGGTTGCCGCTGAAGATGCCGCCTATGCCGCCGCGGACCGTGAGCACCGGCGGGAACAGTGCGAGTATCCAGAGGCTCGCCGAGAACTGGGGGGTGAAGACCGCCATGAGGCCGCCCGCGAAGAGGCTCATGATGTTGAAGCTCAGTGCTAGAAGCGTTTGACCTGGGACTGTCTCAAAGAATTGGCTCAGTCGCCCCTGTATGGCCGAGGTTGCCCCATTGACCATTACGCTCCATACTCATTCACGGGACACGCTGTCCCGCACCTAGTTGGACCTCCTACTTAAAAAGATATCAAGGGTAGACGCATGAGACACACTCGGGTTTCCTCAGGTTTATACGGGTTGACATACACATCTTGGATGCTATGAACCCAGTTATCGTTGTCGCGGGATTCGTCGTTCTACTCGCGCTGCTTCTGAT
>DAOVEE010000149.1 GCA_030669135.1 Candidatus Bathyarchaeota archaeon
GGTTCCCGAAGTTGGCGGCGTCCAGCAGCAGCACGTGGGTCGGTTCGTAGCTCTCTACCTTGCCGGTGAACGCCTCGGGGACCGTCTCGGTGTTCAGAAGCATGACGCCGGTGAGGCCCATCTCCTCGAGGAGCTCTATGAGCTTCACCCCAACACCGTCGTCGCCTCTCATGGGGTTCCCGATACCCACGAGGACGACCCTCCTCTCGTCTTCCCCGAAGTACTCCCTGAGTCCCTGCTCCAGAGCCATGACACCAATGTTGGGGACTGCGCGGCTAAAAACCATCTGGAAGGTGTTTGGCTCATCTGGTCTATACTATTTGCCTGAGAAACGCTGCCTTGACGCGTGTTTACCCAATTTTAGTCTCATAAAGTTGAAAAAAATATTATTATGCCTACAGCTGGGAGGCTACCTCGTCCCTGAACCTGGCTAGCATCTCCACGTTCTCCTCCATGCTGCTGCTCGGTCTGACATTGATGACGCTCATCTTCATGCCCCGGTCCATGGCGCGGCGCCACTTCTCGACTAGCGTCTCCGGGGTTCCTATGAAGTCGTGCTCCTTTGCCTCGTTTGGGTCGGTGCCTCGCTTGGCCCACTTCTTGAGGGTGGCCTCGTACTCATCCTCGTCCTTCATCAGGTAGACGCTTGGCGCGAAGCCGCTGATATAGACGTCGTCCACCGACTTGCCCTGCCTCTCCAGGGCCGCGTGGTAGTGGCCCAGTATCCTGTCGATGTTCTTGAGGTTACCCGATGCATTGATGCCGTCGGCGTACCTCGCCGTCACCGCGATGAGCCTTGGCTGACGGGCCCCCACCGAGACCCTGAAGGGCCTCTGCACCGGCTGGGGTATGTTGATGGCTTCTCGTAGCGTCCAGTGCCTGCCCTCGTAGCTGAACACCTCGTTGTGGAGCATTCCCTTGAGTATCTCGACGGACTCCTTGAGCCTGGTGACTCGCGCCCCCGCGCGGGGCATGCCGCGTCCCTTCTCCATGAGGTCGTAGCCCAGGTACTCGGGCTCGTTCCAGCCCGCGCCCAGTATGAGCTCGTAGCGGCCGCCGGTCATGACGTCCAGCGCCGTGGCTGACTTGGCGAGGTACGCGGGGTTCCTCAGGCTGTTGAAGAGGGTTATGTGGCCAAGGCGTATCCTGCTGATCTGGACCCCTATCCCGGCCATGGCTGTCCACGCCTCGAGGTAGGGCTCCCTGCCGTCTGGCAGGCCGTGGACGTGGTCGTTGAGGAAGACGCCGTAGTAGCCGAGCTCCTCGGCGGCCTTGGCCAGCTCAAGCATTTTGTCGTATGTCTCGGCTGACCTGATGTAGACTCCGAACTGCATGGGGCATGAGAAGGACTATCCCATTTAAACCTCTAGGTAGTTGTCTAGGACGAACATAAGAGACACGGTAGGCGGGTTAGCCAACCTTTATTTGAACGCCGCCCCGTCTATTTGGTTCTAGGAGATTCCGTGATTGAGTAGAACCAGGCTGCCATTCAGGTCCCCGGTGTTCTACGGCTGGGTCATGGTCCTGGTCTCCAGTCTCATCATCTTCTTCAGCGGACCCGGGCAGACCTACAGCGTAAGCGTCTTCATTGACAGCTACATCAACGAGTACGGCTGGAGCCGCAGCGTAGTCTCAGGCATGTACAGCGTAGGCACATTCTGCGCCGGCATGCTCATGGGCTTCGTCGGGAGACTCTTCGACAGGGTTGGCCACAGAAGGATGACCGCCGTAATCGCCCTGGTGTTCGGGGTGGCCTGCGTCTGGATGAGCCTCGTGAGCACGGTGCCTATGCTTCTTATCGGCTTCTTCCTCGTGAGGCTCCTGGGCCAGGGCTCCATGAGCCTCAGCAGCGTGACTTTGCCACCCCAGTGGTTCATAAAGAGGAGAGGGGTCGCCATCAGCGTCGTCAGCATCGGGGGAGGGCTGAGCCTGGCGATCCTGCCGCCGCTCAACACCTGGATCATCCAGAACTACGGCTGGAGGATGAGCTGGTGGACATGGGCGGTGCTGCTGTGGGTCGTCATGGCGCCTTTGAGTTACCTCCTTATCAGGGACACTCCAGAGGAGGTCGGGCTCATGCCCGACAACGAGGAAGCCCCGGAGATCACAGAAATGGAGGATACATTAGTTGAGGACTCATGGACCCTATGGGAAGCCATGAGGACCCGGGCCTTCTGGTGCATCATATACACGACGGTGGTCCCGTCGGCGATAATAACGGGGCTCGTGTTCCACCAGATAAGCATACTCGCCCAGGCCGGACTGGACCCTGGGACGGCTGCGCTGATCAGCAGCCTCATGAGTGTCGTGCGTCTACCCGTAGCTCTTCTAGCGGGGCCTGTCGCGGACAGGGTCCAGATGAGGTACCTCGTCGCGTTCAGCCAGGCGCTGTTGCTCGGCTCCATGGTGGCGCTGTACATGGCGGATAGCGTGACGCTGATCATGGTTTACGGGGTGCTTGTGGGGGTCCAGATGGCGCTGCAGGGAATAGTGGGCGGAGTGATCTGGCCAGACTATTTCGGGAGAAGACACCTGAGCACCATCAGGGGCGTCACCATGATGGCTGGGGTGATAGGCTCCGCGTTGGGTCCTCTACCCTACGGCGTCGCGTACGACCTGTTCGGCGGGTACAGCGAGGCGCTTCTCGCGTCCATCGCTTTCCCCGTGGTAGGAGTCATAGCGGGCTTGCTGGCCGTGAAGCCCCGGAGACCGCCGTGAACCCGTTTTATAAGGGTTAAAAGGGGTTCTCCATCGCTGTATCTAAGGTCTCTATGGGTAATCGCCCCGGGTTCTCCAGCCCTTTCTTAGCAGTCGTGGCGCTGACGCTGCTTGTGCTCGTGCTGCCAACCCCGGCGGGCCTGACGGCTGAGGGAAAACGGGCGTTCGCCGCCTTCGAAGCACTGTCTGAGACACTCGTGAGCCTCGTAGACTTCTCCATGTACACAGTCATGCGGTGCCAGGTCGAAGTGTCGACGATCGCAGCAGCGTCTCTAGGAGTCGTGTTGGCCTCCCCCGTCGCCGCGTCCACCGTGAAGAGAGCCAAGGGAAACATGTTCAGAGCCCTGATCGGGGTCCTCGCGTCAATCGTGGGGGCGAACACCCTGCTAAAGTACATGTAGCCGACCTGTGCATGCAAAGAAAAAAAACAGATCTGACCTGCTAGAGGTAATAACCGAGATCCATGTGGATCAGCGGCTCCTCAGGCGTAAAGGTTCATCCTGCGTCCCCGGACGAAGCCGACGAGCCTTATCCCCGCCTCCTCTGCAATCCTTATTCCGGACGCCAGAGGCGCCGAAACGGAGCAGACCACCGGTATCCCTGCGGCGGCGGCTTTGAGCACCATCTCACCGGCCAGCCGGCCGCTGGACGCAAGCACACACCGACTGAGATCGGCGCCGTCAAGCAGACATCTCCCTATCACCTTGTCGAGGGCGTTGTGCCTGCCAACGTCCTCGGCGAACGCCGCGACGCCATCGTCCCTATGGTATATGAGCGCGCTGTGGGTGCCCCCCGTCTCCCTGAACACCGTGCTCAGCCTGTTAAGCTCGTCTACGACGCCGTGGATCAGGGCGGCGTCCAAGTCTTCGACGGGCTGGACCCTCCTAACGGAGCCCGGTCTAAATCTCGGGGAGCCCGCGCAGGCGGTGGTAAGGAGCCGGCTTTTCCCCATCGTTATCTCGGAGAGGTTGACTGGGTATCTGAGAGACACGTCGACTCTCTCTGGTTGGACGCTGAGCTCAGCGATGTCGGTGTGTGACGAGACGACGCCCTCGGTGTAGAGGTGCCCGACAACCAGATCCTCAAGCATCCCAAGCGAGGCTACGAGAGTCCTGTAGAACTCGCCGTCGATGAAGATACACACGGCGACGTCGGCCGCCACCGAGTCTTCCAAGGTCTCCGTCGAGCCGTCGCCCCTGATCCGCGTGATCTCAACCTTCCTGACAGACATGTGGATCCATGTTGACGTGGGTGCTGAGCGATAAAAGACCCGCGCATAGAGGCTAGGGTTTAATTCACTCCAGCGAATGGAGTAACCATGTCTGGCCCAACGTCTAAAGGCTTCACAGAGGAGGAGCTGGACTACTACTCGCGGCAGATCGTTCTCAAAGAGTTCGGTCTAGATGGCCAGAGGAAGCTCAAGGAGGCGAAGGTATGCGTCGTGGGTGCGGGGGGTCTCGGCAGCCCCATACTCACGCAGCTGGCGTCTATGGGCGTAGGCAGCGTCAGGGTCGTCGACAGGGACGTTGTCGAGATCTCGAACCTGCAGAGACAGCACCTATACGGCGTGCACCAGGTCGGTCTGCCCAAGGTCGAGGCCGCGATGGATAGACTGCATCAGATAAACCCCTTCATCGAGGTAGAGCCGGTACCCCTCTCCGTGACTTTTGGAAATGCTGAGAGGATCATCGAGGGAGCGGACATAGTCGTGGACGCGCTAGACTCTATGGCCGCACGGTACGCGGTCAACAGGGCGTGCCATAGAGCTGGGACACCTTTCATTCATGGCGCGGTGATCATGCAAGTGGGCACCGCGTCCACCATAATACCAGGCGAGACCGCATGCCTAGAGTGCTTCCAAGGCGGCATAGACGACGCAGACATCCCCAGCTGCGCCATCTTGGGTGTACACCCCTCAGTCATAAGCCTAATCGCCAGCGCACAGGTGAGCGAGACCGTAAAGTTGTTACTCGGAGAGACGCCGGTCCTCGCGAACAAGCTCCTCTT
>DAOVEE010000084.1 GCA_030669135.1 Candidatus Bathyarchaeota archaeon
CATGACATAGCCGGGAAGCGAGAAAGGCGAGTGGAAAGCCCCTCTGAAGTCTTAATCTTCGTGCACGGGAGCGCTATTACTTCCCAATCACTATGCCAGCCGGGTCGATCTCCTCCCGCAGCAGCCTCAGCTCCGCTTCCCTCGGAGGTTCCGTGGTGTTAACGGTCCTTGGTATGACGAGCTCGAACCCCGTGTTCTCTACCACGTCTTCCACCGTCACGCCCGGGTGCACCGAGACCAGCTCCATCCTCTTGGACTCGCCGTCGAACCCCATGACACCGAGCTGGCTGATAACGCGGTAGGGGCCGGTGTCGGACGGTAGCCCGGCCTCCTCCCTCGCACCCGGGCCCGTGAGGTACCCCGGGGTTGTGAGGAAGTCCAGCTCCTCGACGAAGCGCCTCGTGTCGTGGCGCATCAGTATGATGGTCCTGTGGCAGAGGCTTCCCACGTCGTTGGCACCCCCGCTGCCGGGGAGCCTCACCGTCGGCGAGCCGTGGTCTCCTATGACCGTTGTGTTCAGGTTCCCGTACCTGTCGATCTGGGCAGCGCCGAGGAAACCGTAGTCGACGTGGCCGAGCTGTGCGAGGGACATGACGTAGTCCATGCTGGCAGCCATGACCCCCCTGTGGAATGTACGGCTGTCCCCGACGCTGATGGGGATGGTGGGTATCCTCGGCCCGATGCCTCCGGCCTCGAAGAGGATCAGCAGGTTCGGGGCGTGGAGCCTCTGGGCGAGTATGGAGGCGATTATGGGCAGCCCTGTCCCGACAAGCAGCGAGCGGTTGTCCTCGAGGACGCGGCTGGCGACGCAGGCCATGAGCTCCGTGGGGTTGTACTCCATCGTCAACGCCTCCACGGGGCCTCCAGTGGCACCTGCAAGTACTCTAGTTTACGTAGGTACTCCATCTTCTCCCCTCCCCCCACAAGCTCGACGTACTCGGAGAACTCCTCGACGGAGTGGACGTACCTGTCCATGTACTCCTCGACCCCCTCCTCGGTCCTGCTGAGCCTCAGCCACTCGGCCATGTGCTCCTCGTCAGAGTAGTAGAGGCCCGGCATGTTCCCGGGGTGGGAGCCGTAGGGGACCTCGCAGACGGCGTCGACCAGGAAGTGGGGGATCACCGTCCTGTCGGGGGCGCCCCTGATCTCCTCCTCATCCACTATCTCCTCTGTCGTGATGATGAGCCTCTTCGCCGCCATCGAAAGCTCGCCATCCTCCATGATGGTGCCGTCGACCTGGCAGTTGCCGTACCTGTCGCAGCGGTGCACGTGGATGAAGGCGAAGTCGGGGTAGCATGCGGGGAGCAGGCACAGCGGCTTTCCCGTGAAGGGGTCCTTCACCACCTTGGCGGAGCTGTACCTCAGAGTGTCCGTCCCCAGCATCACCCGCGCTGGGAGGAAGGGGAGCCCCATCGCCGCCGCCTTGAACCTCCACTGGAACCCGGCGTTCGAGATCTCCGCCACGACCTTCACCCTTCCGCCCTCGGCGGCCCGTCTCCCAGTCGGGGAAAGCCCTCTAAGCTCGTGGCCGAAGGCGTAGGCGCACTCGACGGTGTCGACCACCTCTCCCCCTATGAGTATGTCCACGTCGTGGACAGCCGTCTTCGCGGCGATCTTCAGGTTCCTCCTACCCTGCCTGATCATCTCGTAGATGGCGGCCATGCTGACGCGGATGTGGCCGAAGCCGCCCATGGCGAAGTAGTCGCCGTCCTTGGTGAAGCGCTCGACGGCCTCTCTCAGGGGCATCCTCTTGTCCTCGAGCCCCCGGCTCTTCTCCTCCACCATCCAGCGGCGGGCCTCATCCGGGTCCATCCATCCGAGGAGCTCACCGGCGCCCTCCCTCAGAACTTCCATGGTACCAAGTAGTCTACATGCCCTTAATTTTTACTCGTGCGCCCCCATGCTTCAGGAGCAGGCGCGCAAGGGTCTAGCCTTCCTGGTTCCAGAGAAGCTTGTACAGTGCGATGAGGTATCCGTCCCTCCAGCCTTCCAGCTCCTCCAGGCTCCTGTCGCCCACCATCTCCTCAACGCCCTCGATCGCCTTCTCGATCACCGACTCCGGGGTCACAGTCCACTTCGCCATGGTCTCCAGCCATGAGGCCTTGCTGGTGCCTATGTGGCGCATCAGGTACTCGATGCCCCCCTTGCCGCCCCCCAGGTGATATGTGAGGTAGGGGCCCATGATGGCCCACCTGATGCCGGGCCCCGCCTTCACAGCCTTGTCGACGTCCTCCACGGAGGCGACGCCCTTGTCCACCAGGTCCAGCGCCTCCCTCCAGAGGGCGGCTGAGAGCCTGTTCGCTATGAAGCCCTGCGCCTCCTTCTTCAGGACGACGGGGACCTTGCCTATGTCCTCCATCAGGGCGTAGGTCCTGTCGACGGTCTCCTTGGAAGTGAGCTCGCCGGGGCACAGCTCGACTAGGGGCACCAGGTGCGCCGGGTTCCAGGGGTGGGCCACGATCCCCCTCTCCGGGTGCACGTCCATCGCCTTCTGGACCTCCGTCATCAGGAGCCCCGAGGTGCTGCTGGCGAAGATGACCTCTGCCGGTGCGATCCGGTCCATCTCTCCGTACAGGGGCTTCTTCACATCGTAGCTCTCGTACACGGACTCCTGAACAAAGTCCGCGTCCCCCAGGGCCTCTGAGAGCTCGGTCGTGGTCTCGATCCTCGACATCGCCTCAACCGTGCTGCCGCCCAACCCGGCCTGGACCAGAAAATCCACGTGGCCTCTCACCCGCTCCACTGCCTCCGCGAGCTTTTCCTCTGAGAGATCCTGCATTGCAACCTCGTATCCGTTCAACGCGAAGAGTGCCGCCCACCCCTGGCCTATCAGGCCGGAGCCCACGCACGCGACCCGTCTGATACCTTCGATCATCGCTCCTCTTTAGGGAACTGCCCCTCGTCCTATATTACATTGGACCGTCTGCGGGCGTAAGTGTTATCACTTCACGTTATCAGATCACGTCCGTGGTTTGATTGTCCGAACCTGATTTCTCAAACATCTTCGGCAGAAGCTCAGAAGACCTCCACAAGATCGTGAGGGCGGAGGGTATCTACGTCTACGACTCCGAGGGGCGGAGATACATCGACGGGAGCGCAGGCCCCATCTGCGTCAACATCGGCCACGGCGTGAAGGAGGTAGCCGAGGCCATCGCGAAACAGGTCGCCGAGGTCTCCTATGTCCACAGCGGCCATTTCTACACAGAGTCGGTGACGGACTGCGCAGAGAAGCTGGCCAGCCTCGCGCCCCCTGGGTTGAGACGTGTCTTCTTCTGCTCTGGCGGGTCCGAGGCCACAGAGGCGACGGCGAAGATGGCCCGGCAGTACCACCTGGAGAACGGTGAGCCGACCCGGTACAAGGTGGTCGCCCGGTGGCAGAGCTACCACGGGAACACGTTGGGGGCGCTCTCCATGTCGGGGAACATCGCCCGCCGCAGCAGATTCGTCCCCCTCCTCCTGGACTTCCCGCACATCCCCCCGGCATACTGCTACAGGTGCTGGTACGGAAAGAGCCGCGGTGAGTGCGACCTGGAGTGCGCCCGGGCCCTTGACACGATGATCAGGGCGACAGGTCCAGAGTATGTGTCGGCGTTCATAGCCGAACCGGTGGTGGGAGCGACCTTGGGCACCGTCCCGGCGGCGGAGGGCTACTTCCAGCTGATCAGGGAGATCTGCGACGAGCATGGCGTCCTCTTCATCGCTGACGAGGTGATGACGGGGCTGGGGAGGACCGGCAAGATGTGGGGCCTCGACCACTGGGAGACGGTGCCGGATATCATCGCCTCCGCCAAAGGCCTCGCCAGCGGCTACCTTCCTCTCGGCGCTGTCATAGCCTCCGAGAAGGTCTTCGAGGCTTTCTCAGGGGGCTTCGCCCATGGCCACACATATGGGAGTCACCCCGTCGTCTGTGCAGCGGGAGCTGCAGCACTTGATTATCTGGTGAAGCATAAGCTCACTGAGCGCTCGGCGGAGCTGGGAGTGTACCTCCACGAGAGGCTGCGTGAGCTCTATGACCATCCAACCATCGGGGACGTCAGAGGCATGGGGATATTTGCCGGAGTCGAGTTCGTCAAGGACAAGGAGACCAAGGAGCCGTTCCCGCCCGAGGTGGGCCTCACGCGGCTGATCGTGGAGCAGTGCTACAGGAACGGGCTGCTCGTCTACCCTGGTTATGGCACGGTGGACGGTGTCAAGGGGAACCACATCCAGGTCGCTCCGCCGTTGGTCGTGGAGCGCTCGGAGATAGACGAGATAGTCAATCTGCTGGACAGGTCCATCGGAGAAGTCGAGAAGGAACTGAAATAGGACACATATGCGTAGCGAGCTAGACATCTGCGCGCAGGCGGGTTCAATAATTAGGTGTCGATGGTTAGACGAGGTGGTTTTCGACCACTCTATCTGCCACCTCACAGCAGAACACATCTTCAAACCTCTCTAAAACCGTTAACCGTAGAGAACCGACGCCGCGAAAGGCTTCTCCGACACCAAGAGACACATGAAACCATCTACACACCCATTCATCCCCGGCTTCACCCTCAAGCGAAGAAGGCTATACTCTGACGGAGCTCCGGCCTCCCAATGCCGTAAGCCGCTATGCAGACAGCGTAGACAACCATCAAGACTAGGCTCACGTGGATCGAGACGTTCCCCAGCCCCTGCCACGTAAGCCTGCTGTAGGCAGCACGGCTCTTCACCCTGCCGTTGAAGCCCTCCACCACAGCCCTGAGACGCTTGTATACGACCCTCTTCCACTCCGGACCCTCCACGTCGATGCGGTCCTTCACGGAGAGCACGTCTGGAGGGTTCACCCGCCGCTTCAGCCGCCTCCAGGCTATGATGTGACCGATCTTCAGTGAGTCGAGGAGCTGAAAGATGCCCTGGGACTCAAACTGGCTGTCCGCGGCCAGCAGCTCCACCTCGATGCACTCCCCCAGAACCTGGAGCAACAGCTCCTCCACCAGCTGCTTCTCGTTCACGTTCAGCGGAGCCTCGACGTGGCCCAGAGGGAAGCCTTCTATGTCTACGAGGAAGAGGCTCAGGTAGCCGAGGAGGAAGCCCTTCTTACCCCGCCCCAGCCGGGCGTCCGGGTCCCCCAAGCCCCGACGAGTGTCGTGGGGGTCTCTGCTGCTCCAGGCGGGGAGGTCTGTGCCGTCTATGCAGGCGGCTTGGACGAGGCCAACGGCTGACAGGGGCTGAGATTCCCTGAGGCTGAGGGCCTCTCTTCTGAGCCAGGCTTCGATGATGCGAAAGCCTTCGGGCTTGATCCTCTTCTTCATCTGGCTGAAGTGGGCCTCGCAGGGAGCCCTGTCACCGTAACCGCAGACCCGCCTCAGATAGGCGTTCCTCCTGAGGCGCTTCACTAGGTCTTTGACGTAGGGTATCTGCTCTATCTGGCGGAGCATGAGAGCCCGGAGATCCCACTCGGGCTGGTACTCCACGGGCCTCCCTGGGCCTTGTGTGTGGAGGTCTGTCCAGAGGGTGAGATGGATAGGAGTTAAATCCAGGTTCTCGAATAAGATCATGGGAGAACCTATCTTTTTCACCTTTTCTCAGGATGATTTAAGGTAGGCGATCCCAATAAACTTGAATTATTGAATTAGCCTGCGCGCGCTGGGCCTTCACCACCCATGATACCCTCTATTGCTTGCCAGAAAACGTTTTCCATACTGGCTCGTAACCTTTGAGCGGTGATGTGCGCCCCCCGCCTCCCATGCTCTCAATTCATGGGAAAGGCCTGAAAGACAAAAAAAAAAACCCGTGAAATATGGACTATTTTGCTAGTGGGTATCACCGGGCCCACCATTCCTTGATTCCACTTTCATGTTGGTTCATGTGCCACTTCTCGGGGACAGAGCCTCGGTTAGATTATCCCTTGAGCGTAAAACAAAACTTTAGATCACCAGAAATAATATTTACTGGTCGCGCGCGACTGATGAGGTTTTATAAAAGATTGGTAGGAAGGATTTTTCTGTGGGCGCAGCATCAGGGTTCGCGTTCAGACAGGTAACCTATGTTCTGATACAGGCGATCTATCTCCAGGGATAGAGATTTGTTCAACTGCTTCACCTCTTCCAGGTCGAAATCCAGAAGACCTTTCTCCTTCTCCAGCTCCTCCAACTCCGACCTGAGCCTTGAGACCTTCTCCTCCAGCTCGGAGATCGTCTTGTTTTCGTCCAACGTCCACTTCACCCCGTGAATGTCACAGGAGCCCCCTGAGCTCCTGGGTCTGCTCGAGCCTCTCCCTGACCTCCCCCTTCAGGTCCTCATTCTCAAGAATGATCTGCTCTATCAGGGCATTCAGATCCTCTTTCTCCTTCTTCAGCTTGTCCAGCCTCTCCCTCAGATTGGTCAGTTCGGAGAGAAGTTCCGCTCTTCTGTCTTCCTGAGACATCCGTGAATCAAATTAGTTGACCTCATCTCCGTTATAAATTATGGCGTGCCTATGTGAAGGCGGTTTTTTCCCTTCTCCTCAGCCCATCCGTGAAAACTTATTCGCGCGCGAAGATGGGGATGCGCTCTTAGTGGGGCTCCACGTATCCACTTCGTATACAAAAAAACCATAATTTTTATACTTAAGGTTAAGCAAATCTCACCGGGCCCACTATTTCTACTGACAACTCTGCGATGAAAACGTCAGGATGTAAAAGGTCAACGTCTCAGCGTAGGAGCTCGACCTTCATGAAGGTCTGCTCGACTTCAAGACCCTGGATGAGGACGTTGAACATGTTCACGATCTTTGGCTCCAGGGAGGCATCATCGTTCATCGCGTGGAAGAGCTGCTCCCTCAGCTCGTAGAACTCCTCGACGTTCTCAAGCAGCCTCGTCACCATGACCAGGGCGTCCTTCTCCTCGGGCGTGCATTCGATCTGCTCCATCTGGTAGAGCTCTGCCAGTGGATCCCTCTCACCCTCTCCTGTCATGGTTCAAGACGCCTCCAATCCGTTAGGATTAAAATCAACAGCGAAGTGTAGAGAATATACCCTTAATGAAAAATCAACATATACATTGATATTTAACAAGTAAAGTGCAATGAGATACGTTATCCCCTATCCTTTTAATATCGTTCTTTAAAGTTTAGGTTTACCTGATTTTACCATAAAAATAACTGTATCAAGAGTACCCTAATCTTGGGATCTTGTTTCCCTAAACGGTGCAACTGGACGCTCTCATGATTATATACAACATGGCAAAATGTACGCCAAAATCCGTAGCCAAAATACACTATAGCGTACGCTCATGCCCCTCCAATATTAGATTCTACCCCTTCCGAGAATGAGTCTTTTAAACAAGTACCCCGCTAGATGGATGCTGAGGCTTCGAGTTGGAGCGACCAAACAAGACGATGTACTTCCTCAAGATAGCACTGGCAGTGGCCGCCCGATCCACGTGCACCCGACGCAAGTTCGGGGCAGTCGTAGTGAACGGGAACAACATAGTGGGCACCGGATACAACGGCCCGGCGAAGGGTGTCATGAACTGCATGGAGGTGGGCTGCATCAAGGACGAGATGGACTCCCCCAAGGGGAGGGCCTACGACTACTGCCCCGCCGTCCACGCCGAGGAGAACGCGATAATCAACTCCAACAGGTCG
>DAOVEE010000231.1 GCA_030669135.1 Candidatus Bathyarchaeota archaeon
ACCCTTGACCTCAAGCACCCCCGTGGAAAAGAGCTGTTCATGGAGATGGTGAAGAAGGCCGACGTCGTCATGGAGAACTTCAGCGCAGGAACCATGGACCGGCTGGGCCTCGGGTGGGAGGTGCTGCGGGAGCTGAACCCCGGCATCATCTACGCGAGCATCAGCGGCTTCGGCCACACCGGGCCGTGGGTGGACCGCAGGAGCTTCGACCCCATCGCCCAGGCCACCAGCGGTTACATGTGGATAATGAAGGACGGCATAGACCCCGAGGGGCCGCCGCTGCAGGCGCCTGACGCCATCGCCGACACCATCCCCGGCTTCACCTGCCTTATAGGGATCCTCGCCGCCCTCATCCACCGGGGCAAGACCGGGAGGGGGCAGCGCGTCGATGTCGCCCAGATGGACAGCATGATGGCCGTGATGCAGAGCTTCAGCTTCTGGAACCTCGCGGGCATGACTTTCCTCAGGGCGGGCCGCGCCGGCCGCGTGGGCGTCTCGGGGCTCCACGAGACCAGCGACGGCTACGTCATGTTCAGCCTCCCGCCTGGCCGCATCACCGACTGGTTCAGGGAGCTCCTCGGAGTAGAGGAGCTCACGGAGGATGTCGTCCGGAAATGGGTAAGCGAGCGCACCACCGACGAGGTGGTGAAGACACTCGCGGAGACAGGCGTCCCAGTTGGCCCCGTCCAGGACCTCGACGAGGCCCAGCGCTGCGAGCAGGCCCTCGCACGGGAGATGTTCGTCAAGGTGAACCACCCGACCCTCGGCGAGATAACCGAGCCCGGTTTCCCCATCAAGTTCAGCGAGACCATGGGCGACGTCACGGCGCCTGCGCCCCTCCTCGGCCAGCACACAGAGGAGGTCCTCACCGGGGTCCTCGGGCTCACCAAGGAAGAAGTGGAGTCCCTGCGGAAGGAGGGTATAGTCTAGCCATCTCCACACCGGAACCCATTCCCCCAATGAGGAAAAACATAACCCCACGTAGCTATGAATCTCTCAATAGAACCGGCGCAAACCAAAGGAAACAATAGCAAAAACTAACTAAAATTCCCAAAATACGCCTAAAATAAGGAAAAAGGTTAAATCAGAAAACCACCTAAACGCGCTTATATCGGTAAATAGCCGTTTCTAACGTTTAACCGATATATCGCTAACGGAAAAAACGCTTATAATAAGTAACCAATTATAAGGGAAATGCCAAGTCGCAGATTCATGAACGCCTATTCCCAGTTACTAGACCTCTCATAGAACACATATATCGGTTACCAGAAAAAACGCTTATCGTAAGTAACCAACGATAAGGGAAATGCCAAGTCGTCGATGCACGTCGCCGCCTCAGCAATCGCTCCACACAGACGAAAGCGAAGACCGTGCATGGCGGTGGACCTATTAATGGGAGCAATCAAGCAACCTAAAACAAAGAGAGGCTACGTGACCGTGCCCCTGTCGTCGCTGAAAGCCTCGTGCTCCCCGCCGTCGATGACAGCCTTCAGGTGCCTAGCCACCGCCCAGACGTCGTGGTAGCTTATGTACAACGGTATCGGCGCCAGCCTGATGATGTTCGGCGGACGGAAGTCCGGGACCACGCCGCGGGCGATCAGCGCCTGGGTGATCCTCCACGCGTCCTCGTGGGTGACGCCGACGTGGCCGCCCCTCCTCTCGGGCTCCCGCGGCGTAGCCACACCGTAGTTGTAGGGCTCACCGCCCAGCATCTCGTCGATCAGATACATCAGGTACCCCGTGATCTGGAGGCTCTTCTCACGTATGTTGCCGATGCCGGCCTCCGCCATCATGCGGAGGCTGCCCTCGATGGGCGCCGAGCTCAGCATCGTCGTGGTTCCTATCTGCCACGCCGCCGCCGTCCGCGCCGGATCAAACTCGGTCCGCATCTCGAACATGGTGCTCCTGTCATTACCGAACCAGCCCGCCAATCCCGGCATCGAGCCGAAGTGGCGGCGGTTCACGTATAGGCTGCCCGTGCTCCCTGGGCCCCCGTTCACGTACTTGTAGTTGCACCAGAACGCGAAGTCGACGCCCCAGTCGCTGAGGTAGTGCGGCACAACCCCGACGCTGTGGCTGCAGTCGAACCCGATCAATATCCCCCTCTCATGAGCCTCCTCCGTGAGCCTCCCCATGTCCAGAAGCTGGCCGCTGCGGTAGTAGACGCTGGGCAGAAGCGCCAAAGCCACCTCATCGCTCATGGCGTCGACGATGTCGTCCTCCTCGATGAGGACGCCGTCCCTGCTCTTCACGAGCACCAGATCCTCGTCCGGGTCACCGCCTCTGAGCCTTATCTGGGCGCTCAACGCGTATAGGTCGCTGGGGAAGTTCAGCTCGTCGGCCAGGATCTTCCGTCTCCCCCCATCGGGCCTGTAGAAGGTGGCTACGAGGGCGTGGAGGTTCACCGTGGTGCCGCCTGTGACCACCAGTTCGTCGGGGTATGCGCCGACGATGGGCGCCTGAAGCTCGCCGAGCCTCTCAGCGTACCCTATCCACGGCACCTCGGCGCCGCTCCAGCCCTTGATCCCCAGCTTCTTCCACTCGTCCATGATCCTCAGCAGCGTGCTCTCGGCGTCGTAGCTCATCAACCCGAG
>DAOVEE010000224.1 GCA_030669135.1 Candidatus Bathyarchaeota archaeon
GTACAGATCGCGAACCCCATCGAGGAGGAGAAGATCAAGCGAGCGGTGAAGCAGATCAGCGACCTGAAACTAGGGTCCGGTATAACGGACATCGGCGGCGGGGGCCTGAGCTGCGGTGTCTGCGAGACCGCGGACCGTTACGGGCTCGGCGTCGAGGCGCACATTGACAGGGTGCCGCTGAAGGCTGAAGGGGCGGCGCCGTGGGAGATATGGATCAGCGAGAGCCAGGAGCGGATGCTGCTGGCGGTGCCCCCGAGGAACCTGGAGAAGGTGCTGCAGATCTTCGGCGACGAACAGGTGGAGGCCACGGTCCTCGGCGTGTACGACGAGTCGGGTGTCGCGAGGCTCAACTATCAAGGGATCGAGGTGGGAAACATTGTGCTGGAGGCGCTGTTCAACCCGCCGCGGCTGGAGCGGGAGACGAACTGGGCTCCGCCGAAGATCGAGGACCCCGAGATCCCTGAGCCGGTGGACCTGGGCGAGGTTCTCCTCAAATTGTTGAGCAGCTACGCCATCTGCAGCAAGGAGAAGGTGGTAAGGCGGTACGATCAAGAAGTAAAAGGCCAGACGGTGATCAAGCCGATGCAGGGCTGGAGGGCTGGGCCGAGCGACGCTTCGGTGCTGAAGCCCCTAGACGAGGAGTGGAAAGGGGTCAGCGTAGCGAGCGGCGTGAACCCGAGGTACGGCAAGATCGACCCGTACTGGATGGCGGCAAGCGTCGTGGACGAGGCCGTGCGGAACAGCGTATGCGTGGGAGGCCGTCGATGGGCGTTGCTGGACAACTTCACGTGGGGTAACCCCGAGTACGAGGACCGTCTGGGCGGGTTGGTGTACGCCTGCCGCGGCTGCTACGACACGGCCAAGGCTTACGGTGCGCCCTTCGTGTCGGGGAAGGACAGCCTCTACAACGAGAGCCCGCTGGGGCCGGTGGCGCCGACGCTGCTGGTGACCAGCCTTGGCATCGTGCCTGACATCAGGAAGGCTGTGAGCATGGAGTTCAAGGAGCCGGGGAACGCCCTGTTCCTGGTGGGCGTCACAAAGCCGGAGTTGGGGGGTAGCGAGTACCTCCGGCTCCACGGGGAGCTCGGCGGCTCCGTGCCTAGGGTGGACGCGGAGAAGAACATCAAGGCGTACAGGCGAGTGTTGAAGGCGATGGACGAGGGGATGGTGCGGGCGTGCCACGACTGCAGCGAGGGCGGGTTGGCTGTGGCTGTGGCGGAGATGGCGTTCACGGGCGACCTCGGAGTCGACCTAGACGTCGGCAAGGTACCGGTCTCCGTGGGGATGAGGGACGACGTGCTGCTGTTCGGTGAGAGCAACGGAAGGCTTCTGGTTGAGGTGCCGCCGGCCGCCACGGCGAGGTTCATCGAGGTCATGGGAGGCACACCCTACGCCTGCGTGGGAGCAGTCAAGGAGGAGAAGGCGCTGACGGTGACAAAGGACGGTAAGCCGCTTTTTGAGATAGACTTGGAGACGCTGATTGGGGCGTGGAAGACGCCGCTGGAGGCCAGGCGATGAGGCGTGAGGACATCAAGGTGCTGCTGATGCGTGCCCCGGGCACCAACTGCGACACGGAGACGGTGAGGGCGTTCAGGGATCAGGGCGTCCAGGCGCACCTGGTCCACACCCAGAGGGTGTTCAGGGAGAGGAACCTGGAGGACTACGACGTGCTGGTGTTCCCGGGGGGCTTCAGCTACGGCGACTACGTGCGGAGTGGCGCCATCTGGGCTAAGGAGTGCGAGTACAGGATCGGCAGAGAACTAGAGGCCTTCGTCGACGAGGGAAAGCCTGTGATCGGGATATGCAACGGGTTCCAGCAGCTGGTGGAGATGGGGTTCCTGCCGGGCTGGGAGGGGCGGAGCATCTACCCTGAGGCGGCGCTGGGGAACAGCACCAGGGGCTACCAGAACAGGTGGATCAGGATCAAGTATGTGGGCGGGGGCAACTGCGGCATTATGGCGGGGCTGGAGCCCGGCTACATCCTTCGGTGCCCCGTGGCACACGGCGAGGGGCGGTTCATCTTCCCTCCGGAGCAGCGGGAGAAGCTGCTGGAGAGGCTCTACAACAAGGACATGCTGGTGTGGCGGTACGTGAAGGCGGACGGCTCATTCGCTGAGCTCGATTGGCCCGAGAACCCGAACGGAGCCTACCACGACATCGCGGGCATCTGTAACCCGGAGGGGACGGTGATGGGGCTCATGCCTCACCCTGAGCGTGCCTATTATGGCTACTTGATGCCTGAGTGGACCAGAGAAAGGCAGCCACCCCAATACGGTGACGGCTACCCGTTCTTCAAATCCATAGTGGACTACGTAGAAAAGAAAATACAGGCCTAGGGCGAGTCTAGTGCACGCCCAATAACCGCTAAAATACATCATGATTTATTAAAATGATATTTTCTGAGATCGCTTTATTCAGATATTTCCATAAGAATGAGTCAATATGTATCGGTTTAACTCTAGGTTACGATCAAGTTTTTGGGAGGTTGTAGAGGACCCTCGCCCGCGCCTTCTCCAGCTGCCTTATCGTCCTCCCTAGGTCCATCTCGGTGGGTTCGCCTAGTCTGCTTCTGATGTAGCTGAGGGCGACGATCTGCTGGTTAAAGTTTATCGTCATCTCGGGCGACAGGTAGGTGAT
>DAOVEE010000023.1 GCA_030669135.1 Candidatus Bathyarchaeota archaeon
ATACCTCAACCTTTATTGGTAAAGGAAGACATAAGCTCTTGACACCCTTTTTTTACCATAGATTTTACTGAAACTTTAAAAATAGTATAAATTTGCGTCATAGCATCTTTCTCGAATCAAAGAACCTTTTTATTTATACAAAATCATTAAATATTGTTCATTCAAATCATTGAATACCTAGGGGGTTTCATGAGTTCAAGGAGGTCCCGCTTCGAAATCTACATAGACGTCCTAAAGGAGGTAAAAAGCGGGGTAAATAAGCCGACACAGATAATGTACGGCGCCAACCTATCATGGAAGCCTCTTCAAGGAATATTGAAATCTCTCTTGAACCAAGGTTTGTTAACTGAGATCGAGGGTGATCCCCGGGATAAACGTACGAAGGTGACCTACGAACTCACACAAAAAGGAGAAAACGTAGTAAGATATTACGTCAAAGCGAAAAGTCTGGTTGAGATACATAGCCCTGAGGATCTAGACGCTTGACTAGAGCTCTATGTCGCCGCAGACGATGTAGTCCTGATGGATACTGAGTTCATCCGATAGCCACTTTCGTGTGTACTGCGGGTCGATATAGTAGATTATTTTGTGTTTGTTTTCCTCGGGTTTCCAAGCCGCTTCTTTCTTGTAGCTGAGTTCAAGACCAATCGTTAGCCGGTTGTTTAGTAACGATAAATCATCATATACCTTGTCTGAGCTTGTGATTAAGATATTTTTGTCATTCTTCATCTCCAAGGTGAGATCTGGAGCTCTTTCCCGATACGCGTATACCTTCTGTCTGGTTTTCACTGACACTATGAAGACCTGTTCCACCAGATCGAAGCAAACGAGCTCGACGTTATCAAGCCTACGCTTGAATTCCAACCAGTCTTTAAGCACAACCTTGATTGGAGAATCAAACGAGCCTCCATCCGCGCCGAACTTTTCCTCGTTCTCGGCTAGGACGCTCTCGGCACGCGATATCAAGCAGTCCAGTGACTTCTCGTGGTCCTTGAGCACGTTTATCAGGAAGTCCATGACTTCTACCTTGTCGAACAGACTCATACGATCCCAGCTTTTGCTGTTCTATGACCACGTCTTCTCTTTTTAAATAAGGTAGAGACTGTGAAACCTATGATCGATCAGGGTAAGTGAAACATAAGGCAGCTATAGAATAGGGTTCATAAACAGAAATCAATCATTATGAGAGTCGTTTTTCATGAACTCGCGTAGAACAATCGTGGCGAATCCGCCTTTAGGAAGCTCAAATCGTAGCCTGAGCCCGTCGTCAGTTGCCGATACGGTGATGCGTGGTACGAGTCTACCAGGCCTTCTTGTGCCCTTAGCTCTGAGCTCCCTGAACTGCTCATTCGTTATGCCGGCGTCTATTATGACGGTTTTCTCTAACTCATGGGCCTCATGTTTAGCGGTTTTCATCTTGTATCCATAGATGGGCGCCGTGAACGTTATCTCCTTGTTAACGTATCGAGGTTGCTCGGCTTCGAGGTCTTCGACCCAGAATATTCCGCCGGTGTCGTACTTCTTGGCTATGTCCCCGAGGAGGAGTGTATCGAAGAGCCCATTTTCAACTCGCTTGACCAGATACCTGTTACATAGATAGCTCTGGTAGCACGAGACAAGGTACCTTCTGAGCCACCGGTTCCTAATCCTCTTCTTTCCCTGTAGAAGCTGCCAGCCAGCTACCGTGTTTTCCCCTTCTTCGCCTGTACGCTGGAGGCCATAGTAGTTCGGGACGCCGGTTTGATCGAGGCGCCTTCTGATCGCCTCCGCCCTGTTTACGGCTTTCTCTAAGTCGAGTTCTAACCCGGTGATCAGGATGTCGAACCCGTTTCCTCTGAGGTGCCCGGATCTTAGTTTATTGTCGTGGTACTTGGCCCAGTTGACCTTTATCCCGACATGCGCTTCAATGATCTGTGATGCGTCTGATTCGGCGGGTTTCTCTCCCTCGAACAGAATGCTAAAGCTCTGAGTCGAGAGGGAGCGCTTGTCCTTTAGACCCGCCTTGCCTACGTACTCGGGTTTCACGTCGAAGAGCTTCGCCAGCTGCAGCTGGACGTCCCGGGTGTTCAGGTTCTTCTTGGTTATGTTGACGTAGAGGTGGTCGCCGTGCCCCGATGGGTTGTAGGAGGGTATCTCCTCGACGACGAAGTGCTCTGGCTGCTGTTTAATCATTCCTCCTATCCCCTCAAGCCCTTCTGATATGTAGGGAAGAGATAGATCGATTTCAGGGGGTTCGGTCATCTTCTTTACTTCACCATGAAAAAGGTGTTGAGAGGGAAAAAGGGTTACTCTTGTTGAGGGCTCCACTTGGGAACGGTCCAGGGCAGGGGCTTCTTCTCGATGTGAGCCTTCAACGGCTCCTTGTATGGGAAAAGCGCGACGGCTCCACCCGTATGGAGGAACAGCACGTTGTCTTTATCCGTGAACTCGCCTTTCTTCGCGAGGTCTATGAGACAAGCCATGGCCGTGGCTGTGTAGACCGGGTCGATGCAGATGCCCTCTGTCTCTGCTAGCAGCTTCACCGCCTCAGCCTTCTCTTCCGAGATATAGCCGTAACCGCCGCCGACGTACTCGTTGTATGCGATGAGGTCGTCGTCCTCAACCGTGAAGTCTAGCTCTAACTTCTCTTTGGTCTCCTGTATGATCTCCTTCACCCTCTCTATCTGCGCCTCCTTCTCTGTGTAACCCACGCAGGCGCCGATTACTTTGATGCCCGTGTTGAACGCCTTGGACCCGGCCACCAGCCCGGCTTGTGTGCCTCCGCTCCCCGTAGCGTGTACAAGGTAGTCGAACTGTAAACCCATCTCGGCCGTCTGGTACTTGAGCTCCAGCATCGCATTAAGATAACCCGCGGCGCCGAGGGCGACGGACCCTCCAACCGGGATGTAATACGGTCTGTGTCCCTCGTCTTTGAGCTTCTTCATGGTAGCCTCTATAGTAGACATGAAGTCGTCTGGTTTGACGACGGTTATCTCGGCCCCCATCAGGTGGTGCAGCAGATGGTTTCCGTCCCAGTCATCGCCGTCGTAGCCAGGGCGTGGACCAAACTTTATCAGCTTGATCTTGAGCCCGAGCTTCTTCGCGGCGGCAGCGGTCTGGGTGCACCAGTTGCTGTGGAACCCGGCGCCGGTGACTATGTAGTCAGCATTGTTCTCTACTGCGTCGGCCATCAGGTACTCGAGCTTCCTGGCCTTGTTACCCCCGAAAGCCAAACCGGTGAGGTCGTCCCTCTTCACCCATATCTTGGGCCCGCCCAGCTTCTCCGTGAGGTTTGGGAGAAACTGTATGGGGGTGGGTAGGGATGCTAGGCGCACTCTAGGCAACGAGTTGAACTTCATATGGATCGCCAAGATACTGAGACGACCATTTTTAATACTTTGGTTGAGCCGATTGATTCACAGCAATTCAGGGTGGACAACCTGGAGCCTGCGGTTTAACCGCCTAGATACTCCTGCTCCTTGTCGTCAAGGTCCAGCCATGCATCTATTCTTTCTGCGTTCTCTTGATCCGCGTTGTAGATTATCCTGAGGAGGGGAAGGGTCTCCGTGACCGCCTCCTGTGTCGAGGTGTGGGTCTTCACGGCCAGCTTGGCGGCTACCGCCTTCATCTTTCGTCTGCTGTGGTACGTCGTTATGTACCTCCACTTTGTCTGGGGCTCACGGAAGTATGGGAGCACCCAAAAGTTCTGGCCGTATGTCCATGACGCCCCCATGCCTCTTAGCTCGCTGTTCAGTGCGCCCCACTTGTCTCTTCCCAGCCACCGGATGGGCTTGATCATTATGCCGTCCTTCGTCTCCGCGGTCTGGAAGCTGCTGAGAGGCATCCCTATCCTCTGTATGGCGGCGTAGGTCTGCTTCATCAGCCCGAGTCCCTGGGATTTCCTTCTACTGAACGCGACCCCGCCTGTCATGAGGTTGAACATGTACTTCAGGAGCCTGTAGTTGCTAGACCTAGCTCGGCGCTGGTAGACGTCTGCCTTAGCCAAGGTCTCCAGCGCCTGGAGTCTCTCACCCGGTTCGTCTATGATGAGGGGCAGGTTCTCGTATATCCAGTCGAAGAGATCCTCGTAGGGGATCATGCTCTGGCTGATGGTCTGCCGCGCCTCCCAGAGGCTCCTAGCCGAGAATATCCTGTTGATTATGTTTGGCGTGTAGTCCTGGCGGTCCCTCTCCCCCATCCACTCGATGTCACCTGGATTCACCTCGGTTTTTCCCCTGGCAACAGTCTCGAGGTCGTTAATAGCCGATCTGAGGTCGCCTTGAGATCTAGACGCCAAGGTGTCGAGCGCTTCAGGGTGCACTTCTACGCCGTTCTCTCTGGCTATCCTCTCCAGGCTCTTGTACACCTCATTGAAGGGTACTGGCTGGAACTCTATGAGCGTCGCCTTGCTTCTCAGGGGGCGGAACTTACTCTCCATGTTCTCCTCGACTGTGGTTGCGACGAGTACGATGGGGATCCTCGTTGTTTTTATTACGTTGGATATCGCCGTGACGCCTCCCCGGTCCTTTTGGCCGCTCACTCCCTCCATCTCGTCCAGCAGTATCATTCGGGGTCTTCCGAAGACGGTGACGGTCTGGCCCGCCGCCTTTCCTAAAACCGCCTCTATCCGGTTCTTCGTCCTGCTGTCGCTGGCGTTTATCTCCAGCAGGTCGAAGCCCGTCTCCATCGCCAGCGCCTGAATGGCCGCGGTCTTCCCTGTCCCTGGAGGACCATAAACGAAGGCGGCCCTCTTCTTAGGGGGCTTCTTTTTCCAGCTCTTGATCCATTTCTCGAGCTTACCGACTGCCTCACTGTTTCCTACTATCTCCTCCTTGGACTTTGGTCTGTACCGGTGTGTCCAGGGCTGAGTATGGGTCACTTCATCTCTTCTCCGGCTAAGGCTAGGTGCGCGAGGAGCGTGCTGAGCTGGATCTCTGGCCTCGCACCCTGCGTCAACCTGTAGTCTACTTCCCCTACTTTGTCGCTGAGCTTTACCTTCCACTGCTCGGACAAAACCGTGTTCCTCATCAGCTCGCGGTACACCATTTTGATTATGTCATCTGGGGCGAGTCCCTGATCGATCAATAGCTCACGCAGTATCTCCCTCGCCTCGAGGAAGTTGCCTTCCAGAGACTGCTGGATCATGGCTCTTACCCTCTCTGGGCTGACTTTTCCGAGCACCTCGTATATGGATACGTCGTCTATGACGGCCTTTGTAGCCGCTGCGGCTTGGAGCAGGTTCGTCGCCTTCCTGAGGTCTCCTCTGGAAGCCTGGTATATGGCGTCCAAACCCTCCTCGATGATTTCCACCTGCTCATTCTCCACGATGTTCATGACGTAGGTCTTCATGTCTTTCTCGTCGAGGGGGCTGAACCTGAAGATGCTACACCTGCTCTGGATGGGATCGATGATGTTCTCGCTGTAGTTACCTATTAAGCAGAACCTGCAGGTCCTGGTGTATATCTCCATGGTGCGCCTCAGTGCGTGCTGCGCGGCCGACGTTAGGCTGTCAGCCTCGTCCATGATGAGTATCTTGAAGGACACGGGGGAGGCGATGGCTGCTGTCCGGGCGAAGTTCTTCACCTTCTCCCGTATGACGTCGATGCCTCGCTCGTCGCTGGCGTTGAGCTCGAGTGTGAAGCTACGGTACCCCGGGCCGTACAGGTCTCGGGCAAGCGCGAGGATGCTCGTGGTCTTCCCTACGCCGGCGGGCCCCACGAACAACAGGTGCGGCAGGTTCTTCTCCTGTACGAACATCTTGAGCCTTGAGACGATCTCTGTCTGGTTTGTCATGTCGTCTAGTGTCTGTGGCCTGTATTTCTCGGCCCACATGCCTCCGCTCATGGTGCTCACGTTAACCTACTAACGTTGAGCCCGGTTTTTATGTGCTTCTGAACGCGTCTTGTAGGGACACATGACTGAAAATGGTCTCTTCTAACGGCTGCTGTTGACGATGAGGTCTATTGTCTTCAGTAGTTCATTCAACTCGCTCTTCCCGAGTTGTTGGCTGGGCTGGCTGTTGTAGTCATGTAAGATCTCTCTCAGTTGCATTATCTTGTCCAGTGAACGGACAGACTCGGTTAATCTGTACCCGAGTATGAGAGACATTTCGCCTGACGACTCCAGAAAGAGCCTGACCTCATCTGGTATTAAGCCATATCTCTGCGAGTCAAGGTAGTAGCAGTCTAGATGATTTACGAGCTCGTCTATGCACTCTATTTTTTCTCTGGTGCTGATATTCGTGGAGTTGAACTTGTTTAGGTATGGTACAATGACCGTGTTCCAGAGTTCGTTGTCACCGTAATTGTCCCTCATGTGTTCATAGATCTTCTGCCAGACGTTTTGTTCAATTGTCGATATTCGGCTAAATGTGTCGATATTACTCGATACCCAGCCCCCTAGATTTACTGTTATATTTAACTATTATTTATTCCCTTCCATTAAACACTGATTTATGTTAACTAGAATTTTCTGTTGTTTCATATAACCATTTTATTTTCTTCGTTCAAGACATTCAGAATATATTTGGTTACTGGTTTCATTGTGTTGACAAATGTTCTTCGAGGCACTTTGAGGCTTTGGTTTTTAGAAGGTGCGGTTGCCTGTATTCGGCTTCGGATCCAGCGTGAATATTCTTACTTGCTTGGCTCGATCTCTATCAGATCGCTGACCATGTTGTAGTACTGGAGGACGTTCTCGCCTTTGGCGGTGATTTCGTACCTCTTCTTCGCGCGTTTGCTGCTCCTGCTAACGATGGTCTCATCGACGAGTCCCTGGGAGACTAGTGATTCCAGGAGCTCTTTGAGGCTCTTCCAGGAGAGGTTGGCGCTGTACATGATGCGTGTGGGCTTCTTCTCGCCCCGCTTAATCTGTCCTAGGACTTCTACTGACAGCTGGAACTTGGATCTTCTAGCGCTCAATGTTGAGCTAACCTTGTCTGTACTATATTAATGGATTATCCAGTGTAGTTAGGTAGGATTGATCATTAGCGTGTGTACAGTTTTGGTTACTATATCATTGATAGGACGTATGGGTATAGAACAGTGATACCTTTCCGATTCGCTGGAATGTGGCGGTTTTTTGAAACATTATATGCGTGGCCTCTGGTTGGAGTGAACATTGTCGTCACCGCATGGGGGTTAGTGAGGGTTTCAGATGTCGATGGCTCTTTGTTGGGGGTTAGGGAAGTTTCTCGTGCCAGTCATCGTAATATTTCTTTATCTCACCCCGCAGTTTTTCGGGTATCTCCCGCTCGAAGGGGAACGCCGCTGCCTCGGAGACGTAGCGGGTCATCCATGTCTCGATGAACCTACCCTGAAGCTCCAAGGCGTCGGGGCTCAGGTACTCGATGGTGTCCTCGACGCTGTGCATCATGATGTCGATGCCGCTGCGCCTGCTGAAGGAGACGCTCGGGATGCCCACGGCGGATAGCGGCGTGCCGTCGCTGCTGTACACGCCCTCCTTCACCTCGAACACGGTGCCAGTCTCCCTGCTCAGCAGCTTGACCGAGTTGGTCAGCATTGGGGTGCCGAGGACCATCGCCGCGTTGGTGCCTATCATGGCTCCGTGGACGTCAAGGTTGACACATAGTCTATGTAGGTCCAGCTCGGTCTCAGTTTCCTCGTCCTTCTCCTTGGCCTCCTTGTCGGCTTTCTTCAGATTCTTGGCGTAGAGGTTGCTGCCGTCCAGACCCATCTCCTCGCTGCCCCAAGCCACGAACCTGAGGGTCCGTCTGCTTCCCTTCTCCTTGAAGACCCGGGCCAGCTCCATGGTCATCGCGATTCCGCCGGCGTTGTCGCTGGCTCCCCTAACGCCTGGCACGGAGTCGTAGTGTCCGCCGACAACGACGATCTCCTCGGGTCTGGTGGAGCCCGGGAGCTCCGCTACCACGTTCTGGGTCTTCTTTGTGCCTCTCTCCGCCTCGACGACGATCCTAGCCTTTTTGGCGCCCTTCTTCAGTAGCCTGAGGCCGTCCTCGAAGCTTACGCGTACGGAGGGGAAGTTCCCGTAGTCCTTGCCCTGCGGGAAGTTGCCCCAGAAATGCTTGGTCAGCACACGCGGGTAGCGCTCGATGAATATGAACCCCATGGGCTTTCGCTTGGCAATAAGCTCTAGGTTCTTCCGCTTCACGGCGTTTGTTACAACGATCTTACCCTCTATCTCAGGGGTGAGGTACTCCTCATCGGTTGTCTCGATGCGGATAAGCTCGCCCTCTACGCCCTCGGGGCCGGATACGCCGATCATGGACATGCCCTCACACTCGACTGCCTCGGTGTACGGCTCCAGTATCTCCAGCCTCTGAGCCGTCGTGCGGCCCGTCTTTATCTCGAACCCCTGCCGCCAGGTCTTCAAGCCCAGCTTCTTGAACTCGGACTCTATGTATTCGGCTGCGAGCCGGTCTTCCTTGTAGCCTCCCTGCCTTGGCCCGATCTCGACGGCCAGCTTCTCGATGTGCTTGAACGCTTTCTCTCCGCTGAATAATGTAGACATGGGCATTGGTTGCCTGTTTGGGTGAAAAAATTTGCTATACAGCGGTCTTGGTGGCGCCGCCGTGATGAGTGAGCCTGGCCCGAACCTCGACTATGAGGAGCTGATCTGGGCCCATGTTCGACCTGTCCGCCCGTATTATCGCCTGCCCCGTGTTCAGGTGGTGGGGCTGAACCGTGGTCCCGTTGACTACCTGCTTGAGGATGGTGCTGCTGATGACATCGGATTTATGGAATATCTTGATGTCGCTGCCCTTGATTATTTTGGCGTCCACGTCCTCGGGGAAGTGGGTGTCCAGCATGAGCCACGTCCCGGCGTGCCGCTTCTTACGGATCAGGTAGTTGATGTAGTCCGTGAAATCCTTGCTCAGACCCTTCCTGAGGTAGTCGTGGGCCTCGTTGATGACGAAGACGAACTGCTCCCGGGCGGTTTTCTCGTTGTTTATGAGAGAGCTTATCATCAGGATCATTACGCTGAAGACGTCGTCGGGCTCCATCATGATCTTGCGTAGGTCGAAGACGTTTACGCCGCCTATTATGAGGTCGTTCATGAAGTCCCCGGCGACCAGGTAGTCCTCCAGCGTTTCGAGCCGCATCATGGCGAAGCCTTTCTGGTTAGGGTTCAGGTCGCTGGCCTCTACCTCGCGCCGAATCGTGTTAAGCCCGAAGTCCCTGTCGTACTGGGTCTTCTTGATTATCTGGAATATCTTCTTCACGTACATGGAGCCGCTCTTCTTTCCGAGGCTCAGCACGTGGGGCCAGTCCTCGGCTGTGAGCCTGGTCGGGTTGATGCCGATGGGGTATACCTTTGTATTGTAGTCTTTCTCGAATTTCCTGCGCTCGTTCTTGTACACGAAGGGATCAACGAATATCCTGAAGCCTCTCCTGTCGATCACCCGTCTAGGCTCCACACCGTAGCCCTCTCGGAGAGCCGCAGCCTCCTCCGGGTTCCTGTTGGCGTCGACGATGCTCCAGAACTCACTTCTGAGGTCGTCCCGTGGCTTGTGGAATACGATTATGGTGGCGGGCTTCCTCACCTGGCTGATGCCCGTTATCGACTTGGATAAAAGCATCTCGCTGATTACGCCGATGGTGTATCCCTTACCGCTGCCCTGCTTCCCGCAGACGAAAACGATGTGGGGCTCGTTCAGGTCGACCGCCACGAGCTCCCCGGATGCCTTCCCCACCAGCCCCCACTGCTCGGGGAGCCTGTCGCAGCCAAGAAATATGTCTGGTTGGACCTCGTTCCTTACCCATGGCCCCGTTTCTGGCTCATCTTGGATGGCGGCCAACTGGTATGTCTCCTCATCTGGTACCGGATCATCAGCTGGTTCAGGTATATCGAAGAAGAGAACGGGCTCCTCCTCATAGCCGCCGGTCTCCATGCCTGGCTCTATAAAGGGCTCCAGCATGGGCTCCCCCTCTGTGGGAGTCGCCTCGACCGACTTACCGTTCCTAACCCAGACCATGAGAGTGACTCTTAGGAGGTACACGATTACGGCCAACGGAAACGAGATCAGGC
This sequence comes from Candidatus Bathyarchaeota archaeon, assembly GCA_030669135.1. GTDB lineage: Archaea > Thermoproteota > Bathyarchaeia > TCS64 > TCS64 > RBG-16-57-9. The sequence continues at coordinate 9,988 of DAOVEE010000023.1, forward strand.
ACACGTTGAAGATGGTCCCGTAGCTCACGAGGCCCTGCAACGGGTTCCACTGCCAAGGGTAGATCAGGCTCATATCGCTGTATAGGAACGAGTCCAGTAACACGTGGCCCCAGACGCCGATAAGTGACGCTGCCAAGTACCCCCGCACGTCTTCACTTTGAGGGAGCCTCAGCCTCTCCATGTACCGCGATGTGAACCTTCTCATTAGGTACATGAACACGGCTACGGCTACGCCGATGGGCGTGCTCACCGTTAGACTGTGATACGTGCCGTGAAGAGGCTGGGGGAGACTCAGCAGGATGACTAGAAGAGGCTCAAGGTCGATGACTATGGATGCCACTAGCAGAGTAGGGGTGTCCAGCAGCGGGTAAACTAGTAGGGCTACCAGGAGCGCTGGCCCTAAATGTAGGGCTGTAAACGGCATCCAACCCAAAATAAGGGACAACCAATATAAAAGGTGAGGAAAAACTGAGCTACCTTCTCAGGTAACCGTCTATTGCGGCGGCCGCTTTCTTGCCGGCGCCCATGGCGCTGATTACCGTGGCGGCCCCAGTGGCCACGTCCCCGCCTGTGTAGACGCCCTCGATGGTCGTCTCCATGGTTTCCTCGTCGTGGATTATGGTCCCCCACCGCGTAACCTCGAGTCCCTCAGTCGTCTGTTGTATTATCGGGTTAGGGCTCTGACCGATGGCGATCACGACTGTATCGATCGGTAGCTTCCACTCGGAGCCGGGTATGGGCTCTGGCCTCCTACGGCCTGACTCGTCCGGCTCACCCAGCTGCATCCGGATGAGCTCCATCTCCTTGACGTTGCCGCGGCCGTCGTCGATGAACCTGACCGGGTTGTTGAGCAGAGTGAAGACTATTCCCTCCTCCTCGGCGTTCTCCACTTCCTCGTGGCGCGCCGGGAGCTCGCCCATGCCCCTACGGTAGATGATGTACACCTTCTCGGCGCCCAGCCTCAGGGAGCACCTAGCCGCGTCCATGGCGACGTTGCCGCCGCCGATGACCGCTACCCTGTTGCCGATGTTGATGGGTGTGTCGTACTCGGGGAACCTGTAAGCCTTCATGAGGTTGGTTCTTATGAGGAACTCGTTGGCGCTGTAGATGCCGCTCAGGTTCTCCCCTGGGAGTCGCAGGAACCGTGGTAGGCCTGCGCCGCTGCCGATGAACAAAGCGTCGAAGCGTCCGCCCAGCAGTTCCCCGACGGTGTAAAGCTTCCCTATCATGCTGTCAAGATGGATCTTGACGCCCAGTTTCTTGATGTACTCAACCTCCGCCTGCACGATCTCTTTGGGTAGACGGAACTGGGGAATACCGTACATCAGCACGCCACCAGCCGTGTGCAGGGCCTCGAATATCTCCACCTCGTGCCCCATCTTCACCGACTCGGCCGCGGCCGTGAGGCCCGCCGGCCCCGCGCCTATCACCCCGACCTTGAAGCCGGTTGGCTCCGGCGGCTCAGGTATCTCGATGTCCTTCTCGCGTTCGAAGTCGGCTACGAAGCGTTCAAGTCGTCCGATCTCGATTGGCTGGCCTCTGATGCCCAGCACGCAGAACTTCTGGCACTGGTCCTCTTGGGGACACACCCTGCCGCATATTGCGGGCAGGGCGTTGGTCTCCTTGACCTTCCAGGCGGCCTCAATGAACTTACCTTCCTTTACCAGCTGAATGAAACCAGGGATGTCAATGTTGACTGGGCAGCCCTTGATGCACTGAGGGTTCTTGCAGTTGAGACACCGCTGCGCCTCCTCGACAGCCATCTCGCTTGTGTAGCCCCTAGCAACCTCGAAGAAGTTATGTATTCTATCCTCCGGTGCCTGCTTGGGCATCTCGATGGCGGGCTTGTCGAAGGCCACCTAATCGACCTCCCTGTTGTGGACGACCATAGAGATTTTCTCTTGCGGGTTGTAGACCCTCATTCGCATTATGAGTTCGTCGAAGTCCACTTGGTGGCCGTCGAACTCGGGTCCGTCTACGCAGCTGAACCGGGTGTCCCCTGCCACGGTTACCCTGCACGCGCCGCACATACCCATCCCGTCGACCATTATGGGGAAGAGGTTTACGTTTGTGGGTATGCCGTATGGCTTGGTCTTGTCGCTGAGGTTCTTCTGGAGGCTCGTGGGCCCAATGGTGAACACATGGTCAAACTCTTCCCTCTCCAGAAGCTCGTCAACCATGCCCATGCCTTTATGGCCGTAGGAGCCGTCGTCGGTGCAGATGTACGCCTCGTCTGCGATGGCCTTGACCTCTTCTTCTAGCATCACATGGTCCTTGTTTCGGAAGCCGAAGACCGCGACTACTTGGTTCCCCGCTTTCTTGAACCACTCTATCTGGTAGAGTAGGGCGGCTACGAAGACGCCTCCCCCGACGCACAGTATCTTCCCATAGTTCATTATCTTGGTGGCGTTCCCGAGGGGCCCGGCGAAGTTCAGTATCTCCTCTCCCTCTTCCAGCATGCCTAGCTCAGTCGAGGATTTGCCGACCTCCGCGAAGTAGATGGTCACGGTCCCAGCTTCGGGGTCTGTGCCGGCGATAGTCATCGGGATACGTTCACCGGTCTCCTTGTATCTGATAATGACAAACTGCCCTGGCTCCGCCTTGTGGGCAACGGCTGGTGCGTGGACCTCGAACATCTTTACGTTTGGCGTAAGCTCCTTCTTGGACACTATCTTATACATGTGTTCACCACTGTGAGCCGAATCTGAATAAGGAAGCCGTACCTATTAATAAAATTGAGGTTCAGAGCTAGATAAAGTATCAACTTTAGGAAACCCGAACAGATATTTTATCGAAATAGCATAAAAGGGGCGAGTATAAAGTCTACGTCCAGAGACCTGGTACGTCGCCCCAGATGGCGTCCCACCAGTCGCCCTCGGTCACCGTCTCGCCCTTGACCAGTATCTCATGCAGAGTCTTCAGCAGCTTGTGGTGACGCCTCTCGTCCAGAAGTATAGCCTGCAGCAGCAGCTCCAGCTTCTCGTTCTCGACGACAGGCATCTTGGCCTCGAGCTGTTTGATCACCGCCTCCTCCATCTCGATGTGCCTCTCGACCACCTTCCTCTGGAGGTCCAGCTGCTCCTCGTTAAGCGCCGCGCTAGACGATGTGAGGAGAGCGATCGCTGATCGGTACATCTCCGCGTGCTTAGAGGAGTCGAGTGAAATACCTCTTAAGGCCGTTTTAACGGCCAGGTTGTCAATGTTGTCAAGAGCATCTGACACCGACTGGACTATCTTGTTCTCCAGCTCTATCTGATTCTCGAAGAAGTTGATCAAATCATCCGACATGAAACCACTATAAGAACAGAGAAATGAGAGATTATAAAGATTGTAACGGTTAGCCCCGTTTCTTGCCAAGCACACCGACGTAGACGGCGAAATGTTCGACACCGTCTATCTGCAGAGCCTCGTTAAGGGCGTCGTCGTGGAACGCCGCAATAGCGCAGGCACCGCAGCCTATAGCCTCCGCCGCTAGGTACAGGTTCTGGCATACGTGGCCCGCGTCCAGGTGCATGTACCTGTATCCCCTCTCGCCGTACCTCCACATCATCCTGTACGCTACCGCCGTCCAGATGAACGTGGCCGCCGACTGCATCACGAACCGCTGGTTGAAGCACGCCTGGGTAACCCTCTCCGCTGTCCCCGGGTCGGTGTCCACCTCCTAGATGCTGTGCTCCGTGGCCAGGAAACGGTATAGACCCCGCTTCAGTCCTTCAACCCTGTTCACGAGCACGTAAGTCTCGAAGCAGTGCCTGGCGCCGGCGCTGGGAACGGTGCGCAGCGTCGCCGGACGATCCGTTGCCTCCTTCACCCCTTGGGTGCACCAGAGCAGGTAACTTAGCTCCTTGAGGCTCAGCTGTTCCTCGCTATACGCCCTGACGCTCACACGGTTGTTAATAGCGTCCCAGAGGTCCACGGCTCGCCTCGGCGCCTCCCTGGGGTCCGGTAAACGATGCACGGGTTTATCCTTCACCGGAGGCAGCGCTAACGGTGGGTGTGGGAGACCCTTCACCTGGTCTGATTTGTCCAGATACTTGTACTTGGTCTTCTCCATGAACTCTTTACCTGTTCCTTTGACCATTCATGTTCCACCTACAGAGACTATCGTAGAGAAAAGGGGGATGCGCTATTAAAGAATCTTAAAGAAAGAAGAGAAAGGGTTATGGCTAGGTAGCCCATGGCCACCATGGCGTTGGCTACCTTTAGTCAGGCTACTAGACATTGATAATATTTGGCTGAGATCATGCAAAAAAAGTGTAAAAAAAGAGTTAGTGTTTAGATCCTGCCTAGGAAGCGCATCGCCTCGGCTACTCTGCCGATGGCGAGGGCGTAGGCGCCGCCCCTCAGGGGGACGTTGTACTTGTCTGCCTGTTCCTTCAGGTCGTAGAACGCCTTGACCATGACCCTCTTGAGCCGCTCGTCTACCTCCTCCTCGGTCCAGTAGTAGCCCTGCCTGTTCTGGACCCACTCGAAGTAGCTGACGGTCACGCCGCCTGCGTTGGCGCAGATGTCGGGCACGATTATCACGCCCTTCTCGTTGAGGATCTCGTCTGCCTCTGGTAGGGTGGGGCCGTTGGCGCCCTCGAGGATCAGCTTCGCCTTGACGTCCCCGGCGTTGTCTTTGGTGAGCGCGTTCTGGAGCGCCGCGGGGATGAGTATGTCGCAGTCCACGGTCAGCGTACCGGCCGAACCGATCTCCTCGGCACCCGGGAAGCCCGAGACCTTGCCCGTCGCTGCCTTGTGCTCCTGCACCTTGTAGGGGTCGAGACCGTCCGCGTTGTAGATGCCGCCCCTCGAGTCGCTGAGCGCTACTATCTTGGCGCCGGCGTTGTGGAAGTTAATGGCCGCGCTCTTGGCTACGTTACCGAAGCCTTGGATGGAGACCTTGGAGCCCTTGATGGGGATGTTGAACGCCTCGGACGCCTCGACGCCGACGAAGTAGACGCCCCTGCCGGTCGCCGTGGACCTGCCCAGGCTCCCCCCGATGGCGAGGGGCTTCGCGGTGATGACACCGGGCGTGATCTTGCCGATCATCTTGTAGTACTCGTCGACGAACCACGC
>DAOVEE010000186.1 GCA_030669135.1 Candidatus Bathyarchaeota archaeon
AAAAGAAAGGGCGACAAGGAGTGGGGAGAGTACCTCATCGAGATCTATGAGGCAGCCGAGGAAGAGAGACGGCGACGCGCCTTCGAGAAGATGCGTGAGATGCTCACGGAGGAGGACTACGAGAACATGCGGCGCTCCAGCGAGGAGTTCAGGGAGAGATTCAAGCTAAGATGACGCTGATAGACACGAGCATAGCCATAGACAGCCTCCAGTACGGCGCACCGAGAACCGGGTCAATCTCCGTCATCACGCTCCTCGAGCTCCTCAGAGGCGTCGCGGAAGACAAGCGGCCTGAACTCAAGACGCACCTGGAGGGATACTACCCCGTTCTCGGACTGGATAACGACACCATCCTTGAGTACTGCCGAGTCTTCGAGTCGCTGCGCTCCAGGGGGGAACTCATCCCCGAGGCCGACATGATCATCGCGGCCACCGCCATCTCGAAAGGAATGGAGCTTTGGACCGATGACGAACACTTCACGCGTCTACTTGGCCATGGCCTGAAGCTGAAGAAACCGGGTTGAGCAGGACTAGACCTTCGACGCCTTACCCGCCTCGTAGGGCTTGATGTAGAGCCCCAGCAGGAGCACCACCACGCTGACGCTGCTCAGGGCCAGCACCGTGGTCCTGAGGCCTATCCCGAGGAGGTAGCCGATGAGGATGCTCGCAGGGATGTTGCCTATCCAGCTCCAGCTCATGTACATCTGGTAGACGGTGCTGCTCATGGCGAGGGGCGTCGCGTCCGCCATGATGGCGAACACGGTGCCCGTCCAGAACCTCTCCATGAAGCTGGATATCATCACCACCACCACGATCCACATGATGGCTGTGCCGGGGGACAGGGTGACCCAGAGGAGCCCTGCGCCGGTGAAGACGACTGTGGCCATCAGGAACGCCTTCTTGTGGCCGTACTTGTCCGCGAAGCTTCCGCCGATGAGCGAGCCGGCGAGCCCAGCCACCGTGGCGGCCAGGCCTAGGGTGCTCACGAGGGCCACGTCCGCGTGGATCGCCTCCCGTACGGCTATGGTGAACATGGTGTTGAGGGGAGACGAGATGCGGGTCATGGTGAACGACCGGGTGAACATGATGAGCACGGCGATGACGACCGTGAGCTCGGTATACGTGAAGGCCACCGCCTCCCTGCTGAACGCCCGCTCCTCCCTGACCTCGGGCTCCTTCACCGTGAGGAAGAGGAACGAAGTCAGCCCGGTGAACCCGGCCAGCACGAACACCAGCTTGTAGCCGCCCACGTTGAGCAGCCACAGCGGCAGAACGGTGGCGAGGGCGGCGCCTATGCTCTGGCCCGCCGTGCTTACGCCGCCTATCACCCTGGCGTGGTACTCGGGGGGAGTCACGTCGATGGCGAAGCTGTCGGCCGCCATGTCGTAGAACGCCCCAGCCGTGATTATGGAGACGCAGGCCGGGAACAGGGCGCTCCAGACGGGAGCCGTCTCGATGTCGCTCACCGCCATGATGACTATGCCGACCAGGTAGAGGACGCCGGTGACGACGAACCAGGGCTTCCGCTTGTACAGCCGCCCTCTCCACCGGATGGGGAAGACGTCGGCGACCAGCCCGACGAACATCTTCCAGCTCCACGAGACGAAGAGGAGCCCCATGAAGGCGCTGGCCTCGATGATGCCGAGACCCACCTCGTCAAGCAGGAAAACCGGCACCCAGAGGTTGAAGACGGTCCGGACGAAGCCGTTGGTGAAGTAGCTCAGCCCGTATAGCACCGTGATCTTCCTGGGCTCCCACACCTCGGAGGTAAGCTCCGCCATCCTCTCCTCCTTGGAGGCGCTCCAGTAGGTGACGCCCCGCGCCTCGAACTCGCGGCGCCACCTCCTCCCGAGGATGAACAGCACCGCGTACGCCCCCACCGTGAACACAAACACGGCTATGCCCAGCTGGTACTTCAGGGCAAGCCCGAGGAACCACCCGAGGGGAGACATGCTGTATAGCTGCGCATCCATGGGCTAAGAAGTTTCCCCGGCCTCGATCATCCGGAGAAGCCGGGGGAGCTCGCAGATGCTGTCGACGGCGTACCCGTTCCACAGCGGCTGATCAGGGGACCGTATCCAGACCCCGGTGACGCCGCTGTCCTGCGCCCCGTACATGTCTGCCTCGACGCTGTCCCCCACGTGCACCGCCTCCCCCGGCTCCACCCCCAGCTCGGACAGCACAAGCCTGAATATCTCGGGGTTGGGCTTCCTGACGCCCGTGTCCCTGCTGCAGACGATGAGGTCGAAGTACCTGTCGAGGCCGCTGCCCCGGAGAAGCTCCCTCGGCTGGTCGCTCATGGTGTTACTGAGCAGCGCCACCTTGTACTTTGCGGACAACTCCTTGAGGACATCCTCGACACAGTGGAAGTACTCGGTCCTGTAGTACATCTTGAAGTTGTCGTGGAGAAGCCCCAGGAGCTCGGCGTCCTCGGGTACCCCCAGCCGCCGGAGAAACGTGGCGTAGACCTCCTCGAACGTCCTCTCCTTGCCGCGGGCGCGTAACTTGTTCAGCTCCTGCAGGGCTCCCCTGAGGGCGCGTTTCAGCTCCCCCATCTCCACGCTGTAGCCTTTCCCCGTGAGAATGATCCGTATCGCCTCGTGGTAGGGCTCCCACTCTAGGCCGCCGTCGGCTAGGGTGCCGCCGAAGTCGAGGATAACCGCCTTGAACGTCATCCCTATACCATTGGCTAAGGGTATTACAAGTTTACCTGAAAAGAAGGGAAGCTTAGACCAGTGTCTCCTCGATCACTATGTCTCGTTTCTTCAGCTCTGCTAGCAGGGACCTCGTGAACCACTCCTTCATACCCAGCTTCTCCGGCGGTACGACGCCGGCTTCACCTATCTTTCCCTCCGCGAGCATCCCCGCGACGATGGCCGCCGTGTACCCGGTGGTGCGCGCCATGGCAGAGACCTTGCCCATGTGGTCGTAGCGGTCGAGGACCCTGAAGACGTATCCCCTTTCCTCTCCGGCAGCCTTGCCTTGGACCGTGATCTGCATCGCGAGGAGGTCGCCCACGTCCGGCATCCAGAGGCTCCTCTCAAGCAGCCGGGCCGTGGCGAGCCTCGGCGACACTGGCTCCCCCTTCACCGTGACGGGGTCGTCCGAGAAGAAGCCCAGGTCCCTGAGGAGCCTGACCTTCTCCACGTGGCCCGGGTAGCGGAGGGTCTTCTCCCACATCTCCTCAACCCCCGGCAGAGAGTCTGCCAACGTGCGCAGCCCATCCGTGTAGAAAGCCTCAAGCGTCCCGACGCCCGGGAACTCTATCTCCTCGAGGCCGCTCAGCGCCGGCACCTCGACGACCTCGCCGCCCTCGATGATGCGGACG
>DAOVEE010000054.1 GCA_030669135.1 Candidatus Bathyarchaeota archaeon
AGGGGCTGGCTGTGTATATACGATACGTCGCTGATGAAGGGGTACACCTCCCCGTAGTTGTTGATGGTCAAGGAATCCCCGGTCTGGGCATAGTAGAGCAGCCAGAGGTAGAGGACCGAGCATCTAATCCACCTCACGACGCCTGAGGGGTTCAACGCCCCTTCTTGGAGGAAGTGCTGCGTGTCAGGTCTCGTCACGGGCCCCCAGTTACCCTCTATGGCTGGCCACTGAGGCTCATCTAGAGTGTAGAGAGCCACGGAGTACCCTCTCTCCTTCAGCGCACCGATCGCCTCTAGGCACATCTTCTCGGCCCCCCCTGACCGGTTCAGCGAGGGGTGGATCAGGGTGACACTCATCCACGTGAAGGGAAAAAGAGTAAAGGCTTATGATCTCTGTGACCGCGGAAACCTGTCTCCTGTTCCTATTTGTGCAATAACGCTTATTTCAGGGGTCCCGCTGATGTCTTGACATGGCTTACTCTGACGGCACCGAGGGAGAGATCATCGTCCCCAAGAAGTGGTACGAGAAGCTGCCGCGGCCGGCGTGGAGCGGCTACGAGAAGGTGGATCAACCCGACGGCTGGTTCGAGGTCTACAGGCTGACGGAGACGGTCTACGCCATATACGAGGACGGCCAGTTCGAGGAGGTCATCAGCTACCTAGTCCTCGGAGAGGACAGGGCCGCCCTCATCGACACGGGCAACGGCATAGGCGACATAAAGGCCCTCATCGACGGGTTGACGGAGCTGCCTGTGATGGTCGTCAACACCCACACACACGGGGACCACATAGGCGGGAACCACCAGTTCAACGAGGTGGCGGCGTACGACTCGGAGTTCAGCAGAGAGAAGGCGAAGCGAGGCCAGTCCAAGGAGCAGATGGGTCACTACCTCGACGGCGACATGGTGTGGAAGCCCTTCCCGCCGTACTTTGACAGGGACAGCTGGAGTATACGCCCCTTCAAGGTCACCCAGTGGCTGAGAGACGGGGACGTCGTGGACCTCGGCGGCAGAGAACTTGAAATAATACATACGCCGGGGCATAGCCCTGACAGCGTGTGCATCCTAGACAGGGTGAACCGGGTCTTCTGGACGGGCGACACCTTCTACCCGGCCCCTATATACGTCTACTCGCCATCCACGAGCTTGGATGAGTTCATCGACAGCTTCTCCAAGATGGTGAGGCTTCTACCCATCTACGACTGGGTGATGCCAAGCCATAACGAGCCCCGGATGGAGAAGCACCTCATCAGGGAGTGCCACGAGGCGGCTGTAAGCATCCGGGACGGAGCCGCGGGCCCATACAAGGAGGGGACGGCGCATGGCATCAAGGTCCACCGCTACGACTACGACAGGTTCAGCCTGATCGTCAGGGCGGAGCGCCCCTAGCCAGCCTTTTTACCTGCTTTCACTTAGATATCGTTTCTGTCTCTATACTTCTTCATGAGCTCTGTGTACCGTGCGAGGATCAGGTTCCGGAGCCTAGACTCGAGGACGTGGCGCTCATCCCTCAGGGCCTTCTCCTGACTCTTCAGCATCTTTATGCGCTCCTTTAGCTCCATCTCCTCCAGCTCGGAGAACTCTTGAGCCGAGTCCACGGGTTGAGGCGATACAGACAGCCGATATAAGAATACTGTTACCCACGGCTAAACGTAGGGAACTTTTTAGATAGAATCCAGCCTAGCTTAATACCATGCTGAAACAAGTCATCGAGATAATGGAGCTCCTGGACAGCGCCACCGTCGACGGACACAAGGTAGAGCAGATTCTACGAGGGAGAGGCTTGGAAGACGTCGAGGTGAAGACCATCCAGGGAGAGAGAGGGTCTACAGACTTCATCAAGATAAGGGTCCCCGGGAAGGGGGGGAAGGCGTCGGGGGGAGACGCCCCCACGCTGGGGGTGGTGGGGCGCCTCGGCGGCGTAGGGGCCCGGCCGGAGCAGATAGGGCTCGTGTCCGACGCCGACGGGGCGGTAACCGCCCTATCAGTGGTCCTGAAGCTGGCCGACATGCAGGCTAAAGGCGACAGGCTGCCGGGCGACGTCATAGTAGCCACTCACATCTGCCCGGACGCGCCTATCCAGCCGCATAAGCCGGTGCCCTTCATGGGAAGCCCCGTCGACATCGCCACGATGAACAGGCACGAGATCGACCCCGAGATGGACGCCGTGCTCAGCATAGACACTACGAAGGGGAACAGGATCGCCAACTTCCGGGGCTTCGCCATCACGCCCACGGCCAAGGAGGGCTGGGTGCTCAAGGTGAGCGACAGCCTCCTGGACATAATGGAGATAGTGACGGGCCAGCCCCCCAGGGTGTGCCCCATCACCACCCAGGACATAACGCCGTACGGCAACGACTTAGACCACATCAACAGCATCATGCAGCCCACGAACGCGACGGACAAGCCCGTCGTCGGGGTAGCGATAACCACCGAGGTCCCGGTACCGGGCTGCGGCACGGGCGCCAGCCACCCCACGGACATCGAGGCCGCCGCGAGGTTCTGCCTAGAGGTCGCCAAGTCTTTCGGCAAAGGGCTGTGCAGCTTCTACGACGAGGAGGAGTGGGCTAACATAGTGGAGCGCTACGGGCCCCTGAGGCACCTCCAGACCCTTGGTAAGGGTGGCTGAGGCGGATGCGGTAGTTTATATGCTGTAAGGACCAAGATCGGATCGGTGGAAATGTATAGGAAGATACTGGTGGCGTTCGACGGCTCGGAGCCCTCAAAGCACGCGTTGGACATCGCGGTGAGCACCGCGGACAAGTGGAAGTCGGAGCTGGTGATCCTCTCCGTGGTCCCGAGGGTGATGATGCCCGTGTTCCCGGACGAGGGGTTCGGGGCTGCCCCTATAACGGCCGCCCAGGACATGAGCGAGTACCAGGACAAGATGAAGGAGATATACGCGGGCAGCCTCAGTGAGGCGAAGGAGGACATCAACGCTGCGTTCCCCGACCTTGTGGTGACCACCAAACTATTGGAGGGCAGGCCCTCGGCGGTTATCGTCGAGGCGGCGGAGGAAGACCAGATCGACCTCATAGTCATAGGAAGCAGGGGCATCGGCGGGATCACAGGCTGGATACTGGGCAGCACGAGCCGCAGAGTCGTCGAGTCGTGCACTAAGCCGATACTCGTGGTGAAGTAGCCCGAGATCAGGGCAACCCTTTTTCTTACCTGAGCGTAACATAGAGGATACTATGGAGCCGCTGGACGCTCTGAGGAAGGCCGGCGTCATCGCCGCAAAGGTCAGAGACACCGTGGTGCAAGAGATCGAGCCAGGCGTCAAGGTCTTGGACATCTGTGACAGGGCCGAGGACTTGATCAGGGAGCTCGGAGGCGGCATGGCTTTCCCGACGAACGTCGACATCAACAGCGTCGCCGCCCACTACGTGTCGCCGGTCGACGACGTCACCCTGGTGCCGGAGAGGTCTCTCGTCAAGCTCGACGTGGGCGTCCACGTGGAAGGCTACATCGCCGACACCGCCACCACGGCGTGCCTCGACCCGAGCCTAAGTTACCTCGTGGAGGCCGCCGAGGCGGGCTTGGACGCCGCCATCAAGACGATCAGACCTGGAGTCAGAGCCAGCGACGTGGGCGCGGCGATAGAGCAGGCGATAAAGGCCCGGGGAGCGAAGCCGATTAGGAACCTCACAGGCCACAAGCTAGCGAGGTACGTGGTTCACGCCGGCGCAAGCATCCCAAACGTCGCCAGCCACGACCACCACGTGATACAGGAGGGCGACGTCTACGCCATCGAGCCCTTCGCGGTGCCCAACGACGCCGACGGCCTAGTGACAGACGGGCCTCCAAGCAACATATACCGAGTGCTGAAGAAGCACAGCCTGAAGGGAGCCGCGAAGAGGATGATGAAGCACATTCAGGCGGAGCATCGCACGCTCCCCTTCGCGTCGAGGTGGGTGCTACGGAGGTTCCCGGGCCAGGAAGGCGTCTCAGCCTTCAGGGAGCTCCTCGACTCGAAGTGCATCATGAGCTACCCTCAGCTCGTAGAGAGAACCAAGGCGATGGTGGCTCAGGCCGAGCACTCCGTCATATTGACGGACGGCGGCTGTGAGGTTACGACGGCCTAGCTACTTCTTTTTCTCTTCCTTGCGGGTGTGGATGCTGGTTATGATCATCTTGCCCTCGCAGCGGGTGCATGGCTCGTCGTTCTTGTAGATGTAGTCGCCTCTCTGGAAGGCGCGCACCCGCTTCAGGTTGCACTGCGGGCACTCCAAGGTCGTTATGACGTCGAACTTCTTGGGCTTCAGGGGGTCCATCGACGTGGGCTTGGGCCTGAAGAAGGCGTAGCCGATGGCTATGAAGCCGCTGGTCCCAATGATCATGTACATGAACGCGATCTCTATCTCCTCGTTGCCGTAGGCCTGGAACCCCATGTAGAGGCTCACCAAGGCGAGGGCGCCGACGATGATCATGGCGGCGAGGGTGATCCAGCTCTGGGTGGCTCCGCCCACTATGGGCGTAGTTTCCCCGCTCATCCGCTTCACTGCGCTACCCCCACGGTGTTTCCTATGCCGGCGACGACCACCGTGTCGCCCTCCTTGCTGTAATCCAGTATGAGCCCCTTGACTGATGAGACCGCCTTGTCGGTGGCCTCGAAAAGCGGCTCTACCAGGGGCGCTACGACGTGCTCTATCCCCTGCTTTATGGCTACGGCGTACATGGGGATGTTGTGCTCCGTGGCGGCCTGCTCGATCTTGTATTTCTCGACCCCGGGGCCGCCGATGGCTGCGCCGACGCCTTCGGCGATGTCGCCGACCTGCTCGCCCTCGAGCTTCCCGGCGGCGTCGACGGTTATGAGCATGGTCACGTTGCCCTTGTTCTCGTTCAGCAGGTTGGTGACCGCGTCCCCAGGCTTGCCCACGCTTCCGCCGGGTCCCCTAGCCTTGGTTATTATCACGCGTCGTCCTTCGTACTCGATCTCTCCCGCGACCATCTCCTTGGCGACCTCCCTTGTCTCGGCTCCGTTCAGAAGCTTGGCCGCGACTATCGCGCCCACGCCGTCGCCGATGGGCATTCCGTCCTTGAACGCCGTCAGGGCAGAGCTGTACGCCTCGATCTGCTGCAGTATAAGGGGCAGTATCATGTGGATCTGCATTATGATGTAGATGTTCATGGTCTTCTTGCCAAGGAGGTAGTAGTGCCGAATGACCTTGTAGAAGATGTTCAGCGCCAGCGAGGCCTCCAGGAGGTTCTCGATGTTGTTCCTCTCGGAAGGCTCGGCGTTCGGCGCCATGACCTCGACCTCCTTCTCGAAGGTGAACTCACGGACGTTGAGTATGCTGCCGAGCTTCCCCACGACCCCCGCCGGGTCCATGCTCATCGGCTCGATCATGAAGTGCTCCATGAACCGCTCCACCATGGGCGTCGGGTCTCTCTCGGGTTTCCCTATCTCGTTGATGGTCTCGATGGCGGTGGTCTTACCCTCGTCGCGGAGCACCTTGATCTTGCGTAGAGTTGTCTCTATCTGTCGGAGCATGGTCATGGCCTGGATCCGCTGGGCGTAGAAGAGGTAGACGATGAACGCGAAGCTGAACAGCGTCTGCAGGATCATCCCTATCTCGTTGTCAGGCTGAAGCAACGACATTGAATCACTGCTGTTCTTGACAGAGCAAGCGATATAAATGTTAGTATAAATAGAGCACACGTTTTTCGGTGTTACACGCCTATAATAAACGGTTATTACTGGCGTTCTTCGACGCGTTCAGGGATTCTGAAGAAAATTTAGCATATTTTTTTAAACACGTTCCGAAGATGTGTAAGAGATGTTCCGCTACGCAGCTAAACGCATTGTAAGAGGGAGAGGGCTCTTCCTGTCGCTGTTCCTAAGCGTGGCGTTGGCGGCGACCCTGTTCAGCGGCATCCTGCAGGGGGCGGACGCGATAGGGGTGGCGATACTCGACAAGACCCTCGAGTCAGCTTACGTCGACGTCATAAGCAGCGCGCCGGAAAAGAACGTCTCCAAGACCCATTACTTTGAGATAGACGAGATCTTCGGCGAAGTCGAGGGCGTGGAGCGTGTGGACCACTTCATCAGGTGGACCGTAGAGCTGCGATCCACCGAGATCAACGGCACATTCGAGGCAATGTTGTTGGCGCTGCCCGACGACTCGTCGCTCTACGGGGGGATGTCCATCGAGGGCCCATTGGAGGACGGCATGGTATATGTGGACGCCTCCTCGACGAACGCGACGCTGATCCAGGGCAGCGACCCGCTGACCATCAGATTCAACACCTATACGCCGCGTAACCCGCCGGGGTTCGAGTACAGGCATCGTAACTACACCGTCGCCGGCTCGGTGGCACTGGACGAGAGGGCTTTCACCATCAGCACGGGCAGGTACAACGTCTATCTGAGGGACCTGATCCTGAGCAGAGAGGCCCTCAGCCGTAGACCCGGGTACAACATGATCCTTATGACCGAGGGCACCCTGGAGGAATTGCTTGACCCCATCTTCGCGGAGATGAGGCGTCCAACCAAGGACCAGACGACCGAGGCGCTGATAATGCTTGACAGAGAGGCGCTGATCAACCCCTGGGACGTCGAGGGGTCGGTAAATAGGCTGCAGGGTATCTTTGACGACATCAACACCGAGGGCGCCGAGTACATTTACACGCCTCGAAGCTATCTGCAGGAGATCTTGACCGCCGTGTCGCAGCTGTCCAACCAGATGAAGACGAGCACCGTCCTGGTGGCTCTCCCGGTCTTCTTCTGCGCCTGGTACCTGGGGATGACGGTTTCCGACGTGGTCTTCAACCTGAGGCGCAGGGAGATAGGGCTTCTGTTCACCAGAGGCTTGACTCACAGGCAGGTGCTCTTCATCCTGGTCTTCGAGGGGCTCATCGTGAGCGTTTTGGCGGCGGTGATCGGGGTGCTTGCGGGGGCGGCCGTCCTCGTGGTCGTGATCCCTGAGATGGGTTTCCTAGAGGTCCTGAACAGCATCAGCCCGCTGACCCTGGGGGCGACCCTGTTGTTCAGCACGGTGCTCGCGTTGACTGCGGTCTACAGGCCCGCCCAGGAGGCAACCCAGATCACCATCGTCGACGCCCTCAAGGAGCATGCATCCGTGGATGAGGGCGTGGGTGATTGGCAGACGGCGCTGGTGGCGTTCCTCTTCGGGGCGTACAAGATGGGGATGCTTTACTTCGGGTTAACGGTGGACATGTTCAAGCCTTCCACGGGTAACCTGATTGTTATGATGCTGTACTCCACGTGGTGGGGGACGGACTACCTGCTGAGCTTCATCGCCCCGATATTGCTGTTCTGGGGCTTCATCAAGCTGTTCCTGAGGTTCGTTCCTAGATTTCAGACGATGCTGGGTACGCTGGCGTCCCTCGTCGCCGGCGACGCGGCCAGGTTCTCCGCCATCAGCTCCGGCAGGAACCTGAAGAGGGTCGCTGCCTCGACTTTCATGGTGGCGCTCATCATGAGCTACAGCGTCTCCGTCATCGGGAACGTCGCCAGCACGAGCGACTTCATGGTGCAGGCGGTGAGGCACAGCGTCGGGGCCGACGCGTCGGTGTGGCTCTTCGAGGGCGAGGACATCGAGGGCCTCATGACACGGATATCTGAGATCCCCGGCGTCACGGCGGTGGCAGAGGAGACCCACTTCTCCCCCGTCTCGGCCTTTGGAGACACCCCTATTAGGGCTATAGATCCGCTTGAGTGGAGTGACGCGGCTTACACTGAGCCAAGCTGGGTCGACCCGGAGGTGTTCGACGCCATGGCGGAGGACGAGTCCGCAGGCATAATGGAGAAGGGGGCAGCGGAGATCGCCCAAGTCGATGTCGGCGACGTCTTTCTCGTGAAGCTGCAGTCTAAGCTGTACCCGATCAGGATCGTGGGTCTCTTCGGCAAGGAGCTCGGGGAGGCTTGGGTGCTGCAGAACCCCACCATCTACGTCAACGAGGGGTTCCTAGTCAACGTCAAGGATAAGTTCATAGAGCAGAGGCGGCTGGTGGTGGAGCTGGATGAGGGCGTCGACCTGAAGGCCTTCAAGGCTCAGGTGTCGGCCATCGACAGGGATGTGGAGAGGGTCGACGTGACCGAGCTCGAGATGGAGAGGGCGCTGAACAGCATCTACCTGGCGGGGCCCAGGAGGATCGAGGAGCTGGGGGCCTACTTCGCGGGGCTCGTTGCCAGCATCGGCGTCGCGCTGATAGTGTCGACGATGGTGAGGAGCAGGGCCAAGGAGCTCACCATTATGTCCATCAGGGGCTACAGCCAGTCCCAGATGGCGCTCAGCCTGCTTTTCGAGAACCTGGGGATGGATCTGCTGGCGATCGTCTTGGGCGGCGTGGTGGGCTATGTCTCGCTGAAGGGCCAGGTGCAGCTGTTCAACCAGATGCTGGCGGTGGGGGTGGAGAGGCGGATACTGTTCCCGTGGTCGGCGCAGGCCAGCCTGGCGATGATAGTGGGACTGCTGCTCGTCGCCACGGTGGCACCCGTGTTGATCGCGGTCAGGAGGATATCCGTGTCCCCGGATCTGAGGCTGGAGGAATGAGTGATGAGTAAAAGAAACGCGGTGATCGTGAGGGATCTGATAAAGATCTATAAGCTGGGTCAAGTAGAGGTTCAGGCTCTCAGGGGCCTGAACATGAACGTCAGGAAGGGGGAGATGATCGCCCTCATAGGGCCCAGCGGCTCTGGTAAGTCCACGCTGTTGAACATCATGGGCGGCCTCGACAGGGCGACCGCCGGCAGCGTGAGGGTGTTCGACACCGACATCACCAACATGGGCCCCGGTGAGCTGGTGAGCTTCAGGCGGGGCACCGTGGGCCACATCTTCCAGAACATGAACCTGATATCGACTTTGACGGCGCTGGAGAACGTGGAGCTGCCCATGGCGGCGCTGGGGATAAAGAAGGAGGAGAGGAAGAGGCGGTGCATGGAGCTCATCGAGGTGGTGGGGCTCAGGGACAGGATGAACCACAAACCCGGGGAGCTGAGCGGCGGCGAGCAGCAGAGGATAGCTTTGGCCGCGGCGCTGGCGAACGACCCGCCGCTGATCTTGGCGGACGAGCCCACCGGCGAACTGGACACCGAGAACGCGCGGATCGTGGTACAGTATCTGCGGAAGATCAACCAGGAGCTGGGGAAGACGGTGGTGATGGTGACCCACGACCCCAGCATCGCGAGGGTGGCGGACAGGATACTGAGGATGCACGACGGCGTCGTGCAGGCGGATGTGGCGCCGACGACGGACGAGGCCAGGCCGGCGGACTACGGCGAGATACTTAGGGCGAGGATCACGGAGCTCGACGCGACGTTGGCGGGTCTGGACAGCCAGTTCAAGGCCGGGACGATTACGGGCGACGAGTACGTGGAGAGGCAGACGCGGCTGAAGAACACGATGGAGGTGCTCCGTGAGGAGCTTCACCGCCTGGGCATAGTGCACTAGCCGTTTTCCATGGGTTACCGCCTTAAAACCGGGTCGGGGTTGTTCCATGTTACATGGAATAAGCGTTTTCTGGGGGTTTGTGGCAGATTACTTGCTATAAGCGTTTTTTGGTGGGGCGTCATGATGGTTTTGTTATTGTTGGGTGAGTTAGTTGGTTTTTTATTGGGGTGGCTGTTTGGTTTGTTGATGAGGCGGGTTCCTTGGGCTGCGGGGGTGTTCCTTGTGGCTGTCATAGCCGTGTCTGTCCTGTACTTGGAGCCTGGGCCGCCGATTGAGGCGGACCTGTACAGGGGTGTCTGGGGGCGGGACATCGGGTTTCCCTCGCCGAACGTGCATGACCCCCCGGAGGAGGGCAGGGTCAACCTGATCGAGTGGTTCGCCGTCGCCCGTGGGATTCAGATGCTTCTGGACTCGGGTGAGCTGCCCTACCTGGAGGGGGTGTACGTCACCCGTCACCCGGACTGGC
>DAOVEE010000154.1 GCA_030669135.1 Candidatus Bathyarchaeota archaeon
ATGGCTGAGACGGCCGTCGCCAACATCAGGGCGTGCCTGGAGGGAAGGCGGCCGCCGAACCTGGTGCCCGAGCAGCGGGACGCCGTGTTCTAGCACCACCTTTTAAATCCACCCACGCCCATTTTCCGTGGACTCGATGGACGTATGGGTTAACATCCCGGTGATGCTCGCCTGCTACGGCTACATAGTCGTGCTCATCTTCGTGGCGGGGAGGCTGAGAACCCACCCCGCCGTCCCCGGGGGAGTCAGCAGGAATATCCTGCACGCCATGATATGAAACCTACCCCTAGTCATGCCCTGCTTTACAGACAGCATGTTCCCGTTCCTCGTGGCCAGCCCCTTCGTAGCGGTGACGTATCTCGTCTCCCCTTACTCGCCTTGGCCCGGCTTCGCCGAGAGGATGAGGGGCCTCAGCGACATCACCGAGGAGGGACACGGCACAGGCCTCATACTCTACGCTGTGAGCTACAGCGCCCTGGCCCTCCTTTACGGGACGAAGCCGTACATAGTCGCCGCCGGGATACTCCCCATGGCCTACGGGGACAGCGTCGCCGCGCTCGTGGGCACCACGTATGGTAGACACAGGTTCAGGGTCTTCGAGTGGAAGAGCCTGGAGGGCTGCCTAGGCATGTTCATCGGTAGTCTGCTGTCCCTGCTGACGGGGATGGCCTACTTCTCCATGATCTACGGGTTCAGTCTCCAGGCCCACGTTGTACCTGTCCTGGTAACGTCGATGGTGGTCACCGTGGCTGAGGCCGCGAGCCCCCGGGGACTCGACAACGTGACCGTGCCGGCGCTTGGGGCGTTGACGTTCATCGTGATGGGCGGTGGCGCTTGATGATCTTCGTGGTGATCGACGGCCTCGACGGCTCCGGGAAGAGCACCCAGACGAGGCTCATCTGCCGCCGAATCGCCGAGAAAGGGGAAACCTATATCCTGAGGGCTCATCCCTCGTCAGACATCTTCTTCGGCCGTCTAGGCAGGGGTTATCTTCTCCTCGACGGGAAGAGGGCGCGGTTCGCCGCCTCCCTGTTCTACCTGTTGGACGTGGCGCGGTCCCTGCTGCTCTACGGGTGGAGGCGGGTCGACTACCTTGTCTTCGTCAGGTACCTCATGGGCACCGCGTACCTCCCCGAGCCCCTGCACAGGGTGGCGTACCTATTCCTTTACAGGCTGGTTCCACGGAGCAGCCACATGTACTTCATAGACGTCTCGCCGGAGGAGGCGTACAGGCGCATAGAGGCGAGGCGCGGCAGGAGGGAGATGTTCGAGTCCCTTGAGAGGCTCAGACAGGTACGGGGCAGGGCCCTATCTCTCATAGCTAAAGGCTCCTGGACGGTCATAGACGGTGACCGGCACTGGAGAATAATCCACCGTCAGCTCATGGAGCTCATCGGTCTCTGATCCTGGCTACGAAGAACAGGCCTATGGACAGAGTCACAAGCTGCACGTATAGGGGGGCCGTGAAGCCGTACCTCTCCAGCAGCAGGCCCGCCAGCCACGGCGCGGGGACGGCGCCCGCCCTCCCGTAGGCGTCGAGCTTCCCCAGCACGGAGCTCCGCCGCTCCTGGGGCACGATCTCGGTGATGAGGCTAGTCCAGCTGGGCATCCAGAAGCATATGTCGAGGGCGCTGACGCCGTTGAAGAGGATGTACGCCCACACGGATCTGAAGAGTATGAACCCGATTACGGTGGCATAGGCCATGGCCACGCTGGCCATGAGCATCCTCTTCCGGCCCACCCTGTCGCTGAGCTTCCCCAGGGGTATGCTGCCCAGAGCCCAGACGAGGTTGAAGCTGGTGCTCATGAACCCCAGCTCCAGGGGCGTGAACCCTCGGTAGTCGGTGAGGGCGCCGTAGAAGAGGCTGTAAGCCACCGCGTAGCCGAACCCCATCGTCAGCATGATCAGGTACAAGACGACGTTCTCTCCCTCAGGGAGAAGGGCGCCCCTGACCCTCGCCCAGATGGGGGCTGCGTCCTTCTTCCCGGCGTCCGGCGTATGGGTCTCCTTGACGTAGAGGAAGAGAAGCGTCAGCCCGATCACGTCGACGACGAGGGCTACGTAGAGGATGGGTGTGTACCCCGCCTTAACCGCTATGTATCCGCCGGCGGAGGCCATCAGCGTGCTCGTGCCCTGGCTGACGGCTAGCAGCGTGCTGAGCGCCGTGGCCCTCTGGGCGCTGTCCACCGACTCGGTGATCAGCGCGCTCCTCCCTGGGTTCCCCATCATGAACATGGCGGTGAACCCGATGAAGAACGCGAAGACCAGCAGCGCATAGTAGTGCCTCGACACGATGAGCACCGCCATGGCTGCAACCCTGCAGATGTTGCTGGCTATCACCACAGGTCTCCTCCCGTAGTTGTCGCTGATGTAGCCCCATGTGAGCAGCCCCAGGCCTGTGCTGACGTTGATCATGGTCTGTATGACCCCCAGCTGCCCGATGCTTATACCGGTGCTGAGGAGGTATGGCTGCCATATCACGTAGAACATGCCGAACCCTATCTGGCTGATGAGGGCCTGCGCCGCCAGCACGCGGATGTTGCCCTCCAACGCGAGGACTCGGCTAAGTGACTTCATGGCTCAGAGAACCTAGCTTCATATCGCTCTCCCAGATAAAAAGGAGGCGGAGCCTATGGGAGGACCTCGCCGAAGAGCTTGAGGTTCTTGCGTACGTCTCCCAGGTCGTACATGCCTATGTTCCAGGCGTCGACATACTCGTGGAACTGGAGGGCGTACCTGATGGCCTCCTCTGCCTGGGCCCTGAGCCTCCCCGCGTGGAGTATCTTGATGACGTAGACGAACTTGCCGGCGTCATGCAGGTCCCGGATGGCCTCGATCCTGTCCTCCTGGGTGCCGTCGTCCAATAGAGCCCCAGCTATGTTCAGCGTCATGCAGACCACGTCTACCTCGGGGACCTCCAGCGCCTGCCGGAGAGTCTCGGTGCTGTGAGTGGATAGCGCCGTGGCTCTCACCTGGCCCGTCTCCTTGGCGTCCAAGAAGGCCTTGAGGGCATCCATTCTGCTGCTCAAGGGGCCTGAAACGTATGGGCGCCCAGCCGTGTCCCGCCTCTCCACAGGTTTAGGAGGAACAATGTGCAGGAACATAATGTCTATGTGCTCGGTGCCCAGGTCCCTGAGGCTATGCTCCACGGCCTCCACGCCCTCGTCGTAGGTGTGGGCGTTGGTCTTGTCCGCGACCACCACCTCTCCACGGGGGACCAGCTTCAGCCCCTCGGCCACGTGGGGGTGGGTGCCGTAGTCGTCGCTGGTGTCCCAGAAGTTGACCCCCAGCCTATAGGCTTCCGCGAGCCTTCTTCCGCCCTCTGGCGGCGGTATGTCGCCCTGTGTCTTGGCTCCCTCTGGGCCCTTCTTGAAGGTGAAGGGCTCGGTGCCGTAGCATAGCCGGGAGACGGTGAGCCCCGTGTCCCCGAGCCTTCTCGTGAGCCTCATCGCGTCCAGACCCTGCTCAGTAGTTGGAGAAGTGGGCGTGGGCGATTCGCCAGCCGTCCCCGGCCTTGACGTAGATGATGGTCACGGGCCCCCTCTGGACCCTGTCGGCGCCCTCCCTCTGGAACAGCCAGTCCGCCTTCACAGAGGCGGAGCCCTCGAACTCCTCGATGTCCACGTCCTCCAGCCACAGCCTGTTGCCCGTCTCCTTGCCTCCCACCACGAACCCGAACTCCTCGTGGTGCCTGACGAGGCTGTCGATGCCCTTGATGAGCCCCTGCTTCTCGGAGCTGAAGTAGGTCACCCTACCGTCGTCGAGGAATAGCCTCCTGACGTCGTCGAGGTCGTAGGTGTTCCACAGCCGGACCCACGCCTCGACGGCCTCCTTCACATTCATCTCAAATCATGGTAGATGCGTCGGCTGATAAACTTGGCTGGTACGCGGAACCACACCCGGTGCCTCGCAGTTATATCCTTTTATTATCCGCTTTGACTAGCTACCCAATGAGTTCTGAGCGCCCCCTTAGGCCGTTCATAGTCATCTTCGCCGGCCAAGCGTTCTCACTCTTCGGCAGCAGGCTGGTCCAGTTCGCCCTCGTCTGGTGGATCACCGAGACCACGGGGCTGGCGTCCACCCTGGCCTTCGCCAGCATCGTCGCCATGCTGCCCCAAGTGCTGCTGGGGCCCTTCGCCGGCGCCTTGGTGGACCGTTGGAACCGTAAGACGGTGATGATGGTCTCGGACGCCTTCATAGCCCTCGTGGTGGTTGCGCTGGCGTTCCTCTACGGCACCGGCGCCATACAGCTCTGGCACGTCTTCCTGGCCATGTTCACCCGGTCACTGGGCGGCGCCTTCCAGTGGCCCGCCATGCAAGCCACGACGACCATGATGGTGGACAGGGAGAGCCTCAGCCGGGTCGCGGGGATGAACCAGAGCCTGCAGGGATTGGCCGTCATCGTAGCGCCTCCGCTGGGGGCATTTCTCATGCAGGTCATACCGATCCAGACCATACTGCTGATCGACGTAGCCACGGCGGTACTCGCTGTGGGGTCCCTTTTCTTCATCAGGGTTCCTCAGCCCAGCCGCGAGGTGACCGAGGTGCTGGGG
>DAOVEE010000021.1 GCA_030669135.1 Candidatus Bathyarchaeota archaeon
GAAAATGAGTTCCAGCGTCGGTCTCACCGTCATCAGGGATTCGTCCCTCATACCCGAGATCAAGGCCGACGCCATCGTAGACGGTTTGATAGGGACAAGCATGAAGGGGGTTTTGCGGCCGCCGTATCTACAGATGGTCCAAGCGATGAACCGCGCCGAGGCGTACAGGATAGCCATAGATGTCCCGACCGGGCTGGTCGCCGACACCGGTGTCGCCCACGGGGAGTGTGTGCAGGCCGACCTCACCGTCACCTTCCATAAGCCGAAGAAGGGGTACGAGAGGAAGCCCGGGCAGGCGGGGGAGCTGGTGGTCGCCCCCATAGGCATCCCCCCGGAGGCGGAGCTCTACACCGGGCCGGGGGACGTGGCCATGGTTCACCCGAGGAGGGGGGCGGACAGCCACAAGGGCATGCACGGCAGCCTCCTCGTGGTGGGAGGTAGCGAGACCTACTCGGGCGCCCCCGCGCTCACCGCGATGGCGGCGTACGCCGCCGGCTGCGACCTCGTCTACGTCGCGGTCCCAGAGACAGCCGCCCAGGCGGTGGCCGGGTTCAGCCCGAGCCTCATAACGGTGAAGCTCGACGGTAAACGGCTTACCACCAAGAACGTGGAGGAGATCAAACCGTTCCTCGACAGGGTGGACGCCGTGGCGGTGGGGCCGGGCCTGGGGCAGCACGAGAAGACCGTCGAAGCCTACACACGACTACATGAAATCATCCAGGAGAAGGGCCTCCCCATGGTGGTCGACGCCGACGGCCTCAAGGCGTACGCCCAGACCAAGCCCAGGATAGAGGCGCCGCTGGTGTTCACCCCCCACGGCAGGGAGTTCCAGCTTCTCACCGGGAAGAAGGCAGAGGGAGGCTTCGAGGAGAAGGGCGCACTCGTGGAGAAGGCGGCGAAGAAGTTGGGTGCCGTGGTGCTTCTGAAGGGCAGCGTGGACGTGATAAGCGACGGTAAAGTCACTAGGTACAACTGGACCGGCAACCCCGGCATGACCGTTGGGGGCACCGGCGACGTCCTCACAGGCCTGACCGGCGGCTACATAGCCATGGGAGCCGAGCCCCTTTACGCGGCCTGCGCGTCGGCGTTCATCAACGGCGCCGCCGGGGACAGGGTCCACGAGGAGAAAGGGTACCACCTCCTGCCAGAGGACCTCGTAGAGGAGATCCCCTACGTCGTCGAGGGCTGCCTAAGGAAGTAGCTAGGGCAGCAGAGGCTGGACGTTCCTGTCCAGCATCCCCGATATCTTGTCCATCGGTATCCTGAGGTCCTCGTGGGCGGCGTACCTGTTCAGGTTCATGAGCATGTCCACGTAGGGCCGCTGCCTGACGCCGGGGTAGTCGGTGCCGAACACCATCCTGTCGATGACGCCTAGGTTCAGCGCCACCAGCAGGTCTCTCCAAAGCATGTAGAGGAAGATGGGGTGGTTGACGTCGCCGTAGGGCCAGCTGATGTCGCACCACACGTTCCTGTGCTTCCTGCAGACGTAGAGAGTCTCCTCGACGCGTGGGTAGCCCAGGTGGGCGAGCACTATCCTGAGCTCCGGGAAGCACTGGGCCACCACGTCGATCTGCGCCGGGTCCGTATGCCTCAAATAGTCGTAGGCGTCGGGCATCCCGGCGTGGTGGAACATTATGGGCATCCCTATGCCTGAAGCTGCCTCGTAGACCTTGAAGGCGTGGGTGTCGTCGGGCGCGTAGCCGTCGCTGCACGGGTAGAGCTTCAGGCCGTGGAGACCCAGCTCGCTTCTCTGCCTGAGCACCTCCTCCGCGGCGCCGTTCCTCGTGGGGTTCACGTACCCGAACCCTATGAAGCGCTCCGGGTCCTGGGCCACGAAGGCGGAGACCTGCTCGGGGCTCGTGCGTCTGTCGCTGAGGACCACGGCCCTGTCGATGCCCGCCTCCTGCAGGTCAGCTTGGAACTCCTCCAGGTTGACGGTGACGACTGTAGGGTTTGCGGGGTCGCTGTACTCAGTTATGCTGATGTGGCAGTGGTAGTCTACCTTGGGTAGAACGGGGCGCGTCGCGTCTATCTTCTCTCGTCTCATAATAAGCGTGCCACTGTTGGAAGACATACTTTGTGATCGTATGTCACAATATAAAAAAGGGGGTTAGTTGTTCCCCGTCAATGTCTAGATCAGCTTAACCGCCAGATGTTTTGGAGGAAATGCAACCACTTCGGTATGATTCCTCCACAAAGTGATATCTGCAGTAGGGAAAAGGCTGGAGGAAGTAGTCGGCGCCTCACTGATCATGATAGGGGGCATCCTCGCTTCAAGACAATGATTTTAACCTACGTCGAACACATCAATCTCGGTCATAAGAGTGGTCGATGAAGAACCCGGTGAATCGCCGTTCATCCAGACGTACCGAGAGATGCTGGAGGCGATGTACATGGCCGTGGACGAAGACGACGGCAGGTTCCTGGTGCTAGCGTTGGCGCTCCAGAGGGACATCATCGACGCCACGCTGGACACTGTTCTATCCAAGATGAAGGCCCAGGACAACCAGGAAATGGTGAGGAACCTGATCCAGCAGTTCATCGAGTTAAACAAGGACGAGTTCAAGCCCACTAAGTGAAATAACTGATAATCATGTACAGCCCTGCCAGGATCAGCATCGCCGCGTTTATCTTCTTGATCCGTGGGAGCAGCCAGACGAGCCGCTGGTAGACGTAGTCCTTCGAGAAGGCTACAGCCAGAGTCAACGGGACCATCACCGCCGCGGCCCCGAGCCCGTAGACCATGAACATCGTCACCACTCTAAGCGGACCGCCCGCGGTGGCTGACTGGAGCACCAGGAGGACGAAGACTGGGAGGCTGCAGGCTAGGGACGCCGCGCCGTAGCCCACGCCGTACAGGAAGAAGCTCCTGTAGCCCGCCTTCAGGGGCGCAGATACGTTGACAGCCGGCATCCTATCGAAAACGTCGCTGAACCCAGATGCTAAGCCGATCAGCATCAGCAGAGCACCGATGAAAGGTGCAACGTATTCGAGCCTCGTCGATACCTTGTTCAACGCGAAAGAGGGGAGGAGCCCTATGACCAGGAAGACGATGAGGAACCCTGCTACGACGGTGAACGCGAAGCCGAGGATTGCTCCGAGGCTCCTCTCGTCCTCGTCGAGGTTCATGTAGTACGCGACGTAAGACGGAAGCATGGGCAGCGCGCAGGGCGCCAGCACGGCGAGCATCCCCGCGGTGAAAGCTACGCCTAGGCTGGTCAACTCCATGTCCATCAGCCATAACTCTGCAGTAGCTGCTCAAATTGGTTTAGGGTCGTGAAGAAGCCCCGGTACCGGATGACTCCCTCCTCGTCCACAAACAATATGGTTGGGATGGCGTTCGTCTGGTATGTCTGCGCCGCCTCGGGGGAGATGCCGAAGCTCCATATGACTCCCTCGGCCTCCGCGAACTGTTTGAGGGTGCTGCTGTTGTACCTTGAGTCTATGTTTATGGTGATTATTTCGACGTCCTGGTACTCATTCAGGACCTTAAGCACCTTGACCTGCTCCTTGCAGGGCGCACACCATGGAGCCATGAAGCCCACTACTAGGATCTTGCCCTCGTAGTCGCTGAGCCTGACGGCTCCACCATTCAGCAAAGGTATCTCCATGTCTGTGACTAGGTAGCCCGCCGTGATGCCTTCCTCATACGTCACCGAGTCGTCACCGCGGCTGAAGTACAAGTATGAAGCTACTGCACTGACGAGCAAAACGATGATCGCCGGTAAGACGTATCTCCTAGGTAAGCCCGACATTCCTAATGTTCTCGCGGCACCACGGCTAAAAAAGGTGATGAAAGAAGTCTACCTTCTCTCGGCAGCTCCCCCGAGATAGATTCCCGCCCGGAGCGCGTTGATGGCCGTCTGGTAGTCAACGAACTCGCCCCTCATGGTGCGGCCGTCCACACGCTTGAAGCTGGGAATCAGCGACACTATGTCGCACATAGTCGAGGTTATGAACCTCAGCTTGACCTCGACGGGCTCCTCCACGCGCCTCGGCTCAGGGAACGGCTTTGATAGCGCCTCCTTCACCTTCGCGGTTATGAGCTTCCCAGACTCGTTGGGGTGCAGGCACTTCGCGGAGTACCTGCCCACCGCCCACTTGACGGCTGCAGTGGTGATCCCGGGCACGAAAGCCTCGGCCTCCTTGGTGGCCGCGTAGTCGCCGGCGAGGAACACCGATGGGACGCCGTAGAAGCCAGCCAACGCGGAGTTCAGCCCGAACTCCCCGGTCTCCCGTCCGTTGATGTAAACACCGTCGACGGCGCTCCCCGATATGGTGTGACACATGATGCCTTTCTCCGTGCCCTTCATGCTGTGGTAGCCCACGTAGAGGGCGGCGTCGAAGCTGTCATCTATGCCCTCCATCATGCTGTTAGGCTTCGGGCTGCCCCTGACGAGGTACGCTGCTTCATGGACGTCCTCCGGCCTCATGTTCCGCATGCCGCCGTGGGCGTCCGAGACCACTATCTCCTTGACCCCTGCCTCCAGCGCGCCTTCCACGGCTGCGTTGAGGTCTCTCACCATGAGCTTCCTCGCGAAGGCGTACTCGCTGTTGTTCCTGTCCACCTCGGCCCAAGCAACTATCCCGCTTATGCCCTCCATGTCTATGGAGATTAAGATTTTACCCGGTTTAACCATGGAAAATACGTGTTCTCCACGCTTGTAAGACTTGCTTATGGAGGCTGTGGCTTGCGGGAAACATGAACCAGTGTTCTGTTTCATGAATCCGTTTCTAATATAAATTTACCAGAACGACTCTGTTTCAACAACGGCGATAGGTGTCAGATATTTCCACGTTTCTGGGAATCTTCGAGGGCGAATCCGAGAGCACGCAGATATCAGAGGGTAAACCGCTTGTCGCTTTGAACCATGAGGAGGAGTTCTTCCTCCAGCAGATGAAGGACCTCAAGATCAAGAGGATCCTACCCAAGTTCACGCCTGACGGCATAGCCTACGGCGAGCTCGCGTCCCTGCTAACCTACTATGACAGCGATCAGATGAGGGCGCTGCTTGAGGCCCTAGCCCAGAAGGGATATATCAAGAAGATTAACTACGGCACGGTCGCCCTGTGCCCAAGCTGCTACAGCCCAGTGGTAATGATAGTACTATCCTGCCCAAGATGCGGGTCCATGAAGATAACGAAGAAGGAGGTCATCAAGCACAGGGTCTGTGGCTACACGGGCTACTCCGAGGACTTCTTCGACGGCATAGATTGCCGTTGCCCGATGTGCGGCGCCGTCTACGACCCAAACGAGTACCATGACCCTGACGCCGAGGAAGACTCGGACTTCACGATAGCCGAGTCTATGTACGAGTGCGATGGCTGCGGCTCGGTCTCCGGGAAGCCGTCTGTCACCTACAACTGCATCAAGTGTAAGACGAAGTTCCAAAGCAAAGACATCTGCTTCGAGAACCCAAAAGGTTACGAGATGATCGACCAGGAGAAGGCGGCTTCATTGAGAGAGGAACGACAAGAATCGGTGCACCCTGAAGCTGTTGAAAATGATATCATCATACCTGGCGAGATATCGAAAGATGATATAGAACAGCTCGAGAGCCTCAAGGAGAAGCTACTCGAGGAGGAGCCGGAACCGCCTGTAGTCGCGGAGGAGCCAGAGTACGAAGAACCAGAGTCGATGCGTGTCCCTGAGGAGCCGGTATTAGAGGAAGGCGAGGCCGAGGATTTTCAGTTAGAGTATACGGAAACCAGTGAGACGCAGGAACCGGAACAAGAGCCGGAGTATGAGCTAGACGAGGAAGACATAGGGACGCCCCCTGAACCCGTGGTTGAAGAGGAGAGGCCCAAACAGGAGAAGAAGAGCCTCTTCGGCGGCCTTTTCTCGAAGAAGGAGAAGAAAGAGAAGAAGAAGCCTAAACCCGTCGAGAAGAAGCCAATACGCGTCGAGCGGGAGGTCGTGCGAAGAAAAGAGATCTCGATCCTCCTCATAGAGCAGAGCGAGGAGACGGCGGCCAAGATACTGGAGAGGCTTGAGAGAACCCGGCTGCAAAACGTGGAGGTCCGCCACGCCTTCACCGGAAGGCTGGGCCTCAGGGAGCTCCGCAGAGAGCACGACGCCATCATACTGGACACGGAGCTCAGTGACATCGACCCGAAGCTGATACTTCTGGAGATGGTGAGGTGGAAGATCGAAACCCCCATCATAGTGATCTGCGGAGATGAAGCAAAGCTGAAGAGCTACAAGGGATACAGGCTGAGCAGGGTAGAGTTCATCGATTCATCCGAGAAGTCGTTGAAACGCATATCGGCAATAATAAACGACCTATTATCCTGATAGAAGGGGCTTCGGAGCCTATTTCTCAAGGTTCTTAGGCATCTTGAAGAGTATCGGGGAGCCGCAGTAGAGGCAGAGCATCGTCTTGGGTACCACGTGTTCACAGTTCTTGCAGACGGTGAGGGCCCCGTCGTCTTCTTCCTCCTCGGGCGTTTCCGTTGTAGCCTCGTATACTAGTTCCTGTGCCATGTTTCTCGGGCTCGACAATGGCTCCGGGCTTTTAAGTGAAACGGATCGGTTTCAAGGATGGAGATCGGTGAAAGTGAACAGTCTTCCATATCAGACACTCTTATTACCTGACGGAGAGGAGAACCACATATGAACCCTAAACCGATCCATGACCCGGCGAAGGGCAGGATGCGGGTCGCCTGCTTCGCGAGCGGCTCAGGCACCAACGCGCGGAAGATCATCGAGAGGAGCCTGGAGCCCGGTAGCCTCCACGACGTCGTCCTCATGTTCAGCGACGTCAGGGACTCGAGGACCAAGAAAAGCGGCGACAAGATGTGCAGGGCCAAGGACATAGCGGAGGAGTATGGCGTAGGGTACGAGTGCGAGGACATCAGGGACTTCTATAAGGAGAAGGGCGTTCCCCGGAGGGACCTCAGCGTCAGACCCGAGTTCGATGAACGGGTTCTGAAGAAGATAGCGCCCTACGACCTGGGTCTCATCTGCAACGCAGGGTACATGACTATCATGACCCCGCCCATCCTGGAGGAGTACTCTGGCAGGATTATCAATGTACACCCCGCCGACCTTACAGTCATGGAAGGCCGTGAACGCAAGTACGTCGGCATCCACGTGGTCGAGGACGCGATACTGGCCGGGGAGAAGGAGCTTAGGGCGACCACCCACATCGTGAGGGAGAAGGTGGACCACGGGGAGATACTCGTGCTGAGCGAGCCTCTGCCCGTCAAGCTACCGCCAGGCGTCACGCTGAAGCAGCTAGCGGAGGACAAGGCCCTAAGGAAACGGGTGGTCGGCGAGCATCAGACGCGGCTCAAGGAGAGAGGCGACTGGGTCATCTACCCGCTGACGGTCCAGCTGATAGCCGAGGGAAGGTTCAGCCTCGGCTCCGACGGAGTCTATTTCGACGGCGAAAAGGCGCCGCACGGGGTAAGTCTACCTCGTGATTGAAGCCACCACGGCGCCCGTGGCTCTTATGACTTCGTCGCTCCGCAGCTCCAGCAGCTGGTCCCTCGATCCGCCTCCGCAGAAGAATGTCTCCATCGCCGCAGTCTCGGCGTCTATGACTGTCCGCAGCTTCTCCTTCAAGCCGACCGTGGGGGTGCCCCCCGGCGGGTAGCCGCTTACCTTGTGGGCCTCGCTGAAGGGGAACAGTTTCATGTTGGTCACGCCCAGCGCCTTCGCCGCCGCCTTCAGGTCCACCTTCCTGTCCCCTGGGACCACGAGGAGCACGCGCTCCCCCGCGTTGGTCTCGGATACAAGGTTCTTGGTGATCCTGTGGAGCGGTATCCCTGTGGCCTCGGAGGCGTCGACGGTGTGCACCGTCTCGGCTTTGTCTGTGAAGCGGTGCCAAAGCCCCAGCTTCTCTAGCTCTGCCTCTAGATTCATGTCAATCCCTCAGGATGGGGCACGTCATACAGTGGGGTCCGCCGCCGCCTATGCTAAGCTGGCTGCCCGGTATCTTTATGACGTCGAAGCCGCGGTCCTCCAGCAAAGGTATAATCCGCTCGTTCCACTCGTAGCTGACGCACTTCCCGTCGCCGAGGCCGACGATGTTGGTGCCGAAGACCCTGATCTCCGTGTCGTTACAGTGGATGAGCTCGACGCCCCGGTCGGTGAGGAAGTCCTTCAGCCACATGAGCTCCACGCCGTCCTCGCTGTACACGTACGCGGGGAACAGCTTCAGAGCGCCTGGGTAGAATAGGGCCAGGTCGGGGGCCATCATCATTAGGGCCCCGTCGAGGTGCACCCTCCAGCTGGGGAGCGGCTGAGCCACGAACTCCTTCACGCATCTCCCGAGCATGCTGTCCCTCATCTGATACACGCCGTGCTCGTTGCTCCTGGTTCCGAAGCCCATCATCGGGGTCTTCTCGTTGAACCAGACGAAGTCGCCTCCCTCCACCAATCCAGGGGGCGTCACCCGGTGGGCGATGGGTATGCCCAGCTTGCTGAACGCCTTCTCCATCAGCGTGGGCTCCACGAACCGCGCAGGGTAAGTCATCCTGAGTATGTTGGCGCCCAGGTTGTTAACCATGGCCACGTCCCTTGTGTAGACGAGGTTAGGTAAGGCGTCGGCGATCCGGGAGTGTCTCTCGTCTAGGAGGTCGGTGAGCAGAACACCCTCGACGCCCTCGGCCTTCAAGATATCCACGAAGGTGTCGTGCTCCTCCTGGAACGCCTTCCAGTAGACCGGGTCCCTGAAGAGGTAGTCGTTCTTGTTGCCGGCCGTGACCACCTTCATGCCCTCCCCGGGGCGGTGCATCAACACCTTGCGGAGCTTACCGTACTCTGTCTGAGCGCCAAACTTCATGGATATCACCAGATAGGGTTCTGCAACTCTATATAACGGTTAACACAGTTAACGATGTTTTATCGTCCGAGTCGTTGACACGATTCATAGCATCTGGGTGAGATGGTCTTATACTATAGATTAGTTATCACTATTTACAGAACAAGGAACCATGTTATTTTTATTTCAGGCGACGGAAGACTTGTAGATATGTTGTGACTCTGAGGAGAGATCTGACTGACAGCGATGTCCACCGGATCGTTCAAGACTCACTCGACATGATCTCCAAGGCTCAGAGTCAGCTCAACCTGCCTGTGGCTCCCAACATCTCGAGGACGAGGAGCATGCTCAGCCGAGGCTCCTTTAAGGCCTTAACCATGAACGCCAGACGCGGCAACAGAAACTCCATGGAGTATGGCTCGTTCCTGCCTCCGGCTACCATAATACTGGACAAGCGTCTCCCAAAATCGGACCACCCCATGGATATGCCGGACTTCGTCGAGACCCTCACCATGTACAGCGCGATCCATGAGGTTTTCCACGCCGACGACCACATGGGCGGAAACAAGCTGCTAGTCGCCACACGGGGCCACATCCTTGACAGGCACGAGGACAAGCTAGAGAAGAGCATGAGCATAATAGTGGAGGAGGGAGGCTCGCCCGCCATCAAGGACTACGGCGACCTGGCCAGCTTCTGGGCCGTGCAGTACGTGGAGATGGTCACCCACTACAGAAGCTACGTGGTCATGCGGCACATGAAGTGCCCCAAGCTGGACCGGCTCTGGTCGAGGCTGAGGAACGACTTCTTCCCGCCTAACCTCCTTACCTGCATCGAGGTGAGCAAGGGCACCGAGTACGTGTTCAGCCTCTTCACCGAGAAGCTGGGCGAGTACTGTCTAATAGAGGCATTAAACGAGTACAACGCCATAAAGGAAAAGGACACGTGCAGCTACACCGTATAAATACGTGATCCACCGAAAGGTATCTGTTCAGAGATGCTCTACGATACCCTTGTCGAGTACTACGCCAGGCTGGAGTCAACGACCAAGCGCCTGGAGATGACGGACATCCTCACGGACCTCTTCAAGGAGGCCACGGTAGACGAGGTAGACAAGATAGTTTACCTGACTCAGGGTAAGATACACCCCGACTGGAAGGGGGAGCCCGAGATCGGGATGGCCGAGAAGATGGTCGTCGAGACCCTCACCAAGGTCACGGGGCTCAAGAAGGCGAAGGTAGGGCAGCTCGTCTCCCAGCTGGGCGACATCGGGCTGACGGCGGAAGAGGCTCTCAGAGGCAAGACGCAGGACAGCTTCTTCCAGCGTAACCTCACAGTCACCGACATCTACAGCGGGCTGGACAGGATCGCTAGACGCGAGGGGCAGGGCAGCTCCAAGCAGAAGATTGACGACCTAGGAAGCCTCCTCGCAGACTCTTCCTCCCTAGGCGCCCGGTACCTCGCCAGGATGGTGGTGGGGAAGCTCAGGCTGGGCATCGGCGACATGACAATACTGGACGCCCTGTCTCAGGCCCACACAGGCTCTAAGGAGAAACGGGGCGTCTTGGAGCGGGCGTACAACCTCAGCAGCGACCTCGGCCTGGTGGCGAGAACCCTCAAGGAGGAGGGGCTAGAGGCCATCGAGAACTTCCACGTCAGGGTGGGCTCCCCGATAAGAGTCATGGCGGCCCAGAGACTCTCCACGACGGAGGAGATCATCGAGAAGCTTGAAGGCCAGTGCAGCGCCGAGTACAAGCTTGACGGCGAGCGGTTCCAGATACACAAGGACGGAGACAGGGTCAACATCTTCAGCAGGCGCCTGGAGAACATCACCTACATGTACCCCGACGCGGTCCAGCTGACCAGGACCCAGATAACCGCCGAGGACGCCATCATCGAGGGCGAGGCAGTGGCTTACGACCCGGACACGGGCGAGGATCGTCCCTTCCAGACGCTGATGCAGCGGCGGCGCAAGTACGGCATAGAGGAGATGATGGAGAAGATACCCGTCAGGGTATACCTGTTCGACTGCCTCTACGCCGACGGCAGGGACCTCACCCTGGAGCCTTACCCCGAGAGGATCAAAGTGTTGGAGAGCGTAACCGATCAGAAGGACGACTACAAGCTCGTTAAGCGCCTCATCACCTCCGACCCCGCGGAGATAGACAGGTTCTTCCAGCAGAGCATATCTGACGGCACCGAGGGGCTCGTCGTCAAGTCCACGGGGAAGGACAGCATCTACAGGGCGGGCGCAAGGTCGTGGCTCTGGGTGAAGCTTAAGCGAAGCTACCAGAGCAAGATGCAGGACCACGTCGACCTGGTGGTCGTGGGCGCGTTACACGGCCGGGGCCGCCGGGCGGGCAGCTACGGAGCCCTACTTGTCGCAGCGTACGACCCAGAGTCCGATGTCTACAATACGGTGTGCAAAGTCGGTTCAGGCTTTACAGATGAGAACCTGGCGCAGACACTTGGGATGCTTGAGCCCCACAGGTTGGAGCACAGGCACGCGCGAGTGAACTCGCTGATGGAGGCCGAGGTGTGGTTCGAGCCCGCCGTCGTCATGGAGGTGCTCGGCGACGAGATAACGTTGAGCCCGCTGCACACGGCGGCCTTCGACAAGATTAGGGAGGGCTCGGGGCTGGCCATCAGGTTCCCAAGGTTCACCCGTTGGCGGGACGACAAGTCGGCTGAGGAGGCCACCACGGTCCAGGAGATCGCGGACATGTACAGCTCTCAGCTCAAGACGGTGAGCTAGCCACCGGCGATGGGCGGGAAAAGCGCCACCCTGTCACCGTCGACGAGTAGATAGCATATGCTTCTTTTCCGCCCGTTGACGATGACGTTTTTCACATCCTTCGCGGGGACGCCAAGCTTATCTAGGATATCTTCGGTCTCGGCTTCATCCATGTAGAGTGTGCCCTCGCCACCTGTGTATGTTCTCAGCGTCGCGTAGACCTTCACCAGGATAGTCATATTTGTCACTCCTTCGTGAAGTGCCACTTGTAGAGCAGGTTCATGTCGTCGGGGAAAACGCCAAGCCGGCCTCCCTCTTTCACCACCCTGTCCAGAGACGAGTATTTTCCGTTGAGGAAGATGTTGGTGCCCACCTCGTTTGTCGGCACGCCCGCTTTTTCCAGGACGCCTTTGATGGTGGTGCCGCTGGGTACGTCAATAGTTATAACTGAGGGTTTCCTAGGGTCCAGGTTGTCCGTATACCTTCTGAACCTACCGTAGAGATGGATCTCCAGCTTCATCACTAAAAAAGGGGGGGTGGGTTTACTTGAAGACTTTGTCTAGATCGGAGTCGGGTACGTTCCAGACCTCGTTGAGGGGCGGCAGCTTCTCCAGCTTCATGAACTCGGGTATCCTGTCGTCCGCCTTCGTGAAGCCGGCTGCCTTGTTGAACGCCCTCTCCATCTCGGTGATCTCCTTGCCGATCCTAGCTACGTCGTCGCCTGTCCAGCTGGTGCCTAGGACGCCGTTGACGGTCTCCACCATGCCCTCGAAGCCTTCCTGGATGTCCAGGATGGGGAAGGCGATGAAGAGGCAGTACCCGGTCGAGTCGAGGAACGCCGTCGTGTCCATGAAGCCGCGGGCCATCGCGGACTTGTCTGTGTCTAGGGGATCAGCTGAGCCTCCCACGCCAAGAATCTCTGGTGCGATGGTGTAACCCGACGTGTGGTCTGCACCCATGGTGCTGGTGGCGTACACGTATCCGATGCCCTTGACGGCTCTCGGCTCGTAGGCTGGCAGGTTTTGGCCTTTGCAGGCTGGGACCCTAGTCACTCCAAGGGTCTTCCCGGTGGTTACCGCGCCTGACGCGAGTATCTTGCCCAGCGGCGTTCCCTTGTGGATCTCCTTCATCATCTCGATGGCCTTCTCTCCGTCCCCGAACTCGGCTAGGCCGCCGTCCATGGCGACGGCGATGGTCCCGCCCATCTCGATGGTGTCTAGCCCGTACTCGTTGGTGAGGCGTATCAGCTCGGCGATGTGGTCCAGGTTGTCTATGCCGCAGTTGGGGCCGAACGCCCAGGCTGACTCGTACTCGATGCAGCTCACGTGCTCGGTTCCGTCTTCGTAGGGGTAGACGTTGCTGCACTGGATGAGGCAAGAGGCGTGGCATGGGTGACCCATGGCCCCGACTCCGCCCCGCTCCTCGCAGACCTTTTTTATTGTTTCCCCTGAGACCTTTTCGGCTCCCTCGAAGCGTCCCTCACGGAAGTTCCTGGTAGGCAGGCCGCCTGCTTCGTTCATGACGTTGATTAGTGCCGCGGTGCCGTAGGCGTTGAGGGTGCCTCCCTTCTTGGTGACGTCGTGGGTGGTTATTGCCTTGGCCAGCTTCTTCTTTCCCTCGTTGAACAGGCTCTTGTCCTTGATCTCGACTTCCTTGGCTCCCTTGTCGTCTACGATGATGTACTTGAGGCCCTTGCTGCCCATGACCGCGCCTAGGCCGCCTCTTCCGGCGTATCTACTAGCCCTGCCGTCTATGTCGTTGAAGCAGATCCCTGAGGCTGCTAGCTGCTGTTCTCCGGCTACCCCGATGGACGCGATGCCGACGTGCTTACCGTGCTTCTTGAAGAGCTCCCCATAGGCTTTGGATAGCTCTTCGCCTATCCCTGTCTTTGCCTCGTTGAGCTTGAAGCCTTTTTTATCGACCTCTAGTTGCCAGTACTTGCCTTTCTCCTTGGGCACTCCCTCGACCACGATGGCGCTGTAACCCAGCAGCGCCAGCTGCTCGGCGAAGGGGGTGCCTGCGTTGGCCTCCTTGATGCCCCCGGTGAGAGGCGACTTTGCCCCGACGGATATCCTGCCGGAGCTCGGCGCCCTTGTCCCTGTCACTATACCAGGAGCGAAGAACAGCTTGTTGTTGGGGCCGAGGGGGTGGCAGTTGGGGTCGACTTCGTCGCAGACGTAGCTGTCGGTGAGCCATCTCCCGCCCCTGTTCTTGTACTTTTCTGGCAGATTCTCGACTTTGGCTGTGAGTTTCTCCATATCTACTCGAATTACTTTGCCCATTTTTTTTCCACTTTTAACCTTCATAGAAGCCTGAACTCGACGGGTTAATAAAACCATGATATGAACGGCCGTTCAACTCGATGGGCATAGCAATGGGAAACGATATAGATTACTACCCTTACTCTGTTTGTCTGCCATGATTGAAGACGCCCTCGGAGAGCTGGACGACCGCTACGCCGTCGAGAAGCTCAAAGAGATGATACGGATCCCCTCGGTGGTGGGGGACGAAAAGGAGCTTGCCCATTATCTTCAGGACGAGCTGGACTCGCTTGGACTCGAGACGGAGATGCATATGGTGCAGCCCGGTAGGCCGAACATCTATGCGAGGTTGAAGGGGGCGAGGCCGGGGAAGAGGATGAACTTCAACGGGCACCTTGACACGGTCCCGGTCGTGGACGGCTGGGACACGGACCCTTTCGAGCCGGTGGTGGACGGGAACAAGATCATCGGCTTGGGCTCCAACGACATGAAGGGCGGCATCGCGTGCATACTGAACACGATTCGCGCATACGTCGAGTCTGGGCACGAGTTCCCGGGGGAGCTCAGCTTCAGCGGCGTCATCGATGAGGAGGCGTATGGTGAGGGAGCCAAGGCGATGCTGAAAACGGATTACGGGAAGGTGGACGCCATCGTCCTCGCCGAGCCCTACATGGCTGACGAGCAGAAGCCCACAGCCCTAGGCATCACGGGGAAGATACTCTACAACGTCCATGTCAGGGGTAGAGCGGCTCACGGTTTCAGCCCTGAGCTCGGGGTAAACGCCGTCGAGCAGGCGGGAGTCATCCTCGCCAACCTGAGCAAGCTCAGTATACCGGAGCACCCACGTTTCAGGGGCAACTACTCGACGCTGAAGATAGAGGGTGGCTACGAGAGGTACAGCGTCGTTGTGCCGGCGTACTGCAGGTTCGAGGTCAACAGGCTCACCGTCCCCGGTGAGACAAAGGAGTCGGTGATCAGGGACTTGGAGGAGCTGGTGGAGTCACTGGGTTTGAAGGCCGAGGTGGAGATAGACATCAAGCCGCCGTACTATGCTTCCTATGTCATGGATAGGAACGAGCCGCTTGTCCGGGTCTTCGAGGACGCGTACACCGAGGTGATGGGGGTGAAGCCCAGCTTCGAGTACAGCAGCAGCATAACCGATGCCAACACCTTCGCCGGCGAAGGCGGGATACCGTGCATACACCTCGGCCCGTTCCCGGGTGGCCCACACCAGAAGAACGAGTACACCCTCCTGGACTCGCTGCCTCCCGTGAGCAAGGTCTACGCACTGATGGCGGACAGGTTCCTCGGGGGTTAGCCTCCTCCAATTACGTTAAAGCCCGCATCAACTATACTCAAGCCCATGATCGATGACGTTCTCAGACACCTCGACGACGGCTACACGGTGAGGCTGTCCGAGGAGATGATAGCCATCCCGTCGGTCACTGGGGAAGAGGAGGCGGTAGCCCTATACGTCCAGGAGAAGCTGGAGAGCTACGGGATGGAGACAGAGCTCCAGTACGTCGCCGACGGGAGACCCAACGTCTACGGCGTAATGAAAGGCAGTGGATCAGGTAGACGCCTCAACTATAACGCCCACACGGACACGGTCCCGGCGGGAGACGACTGGGAAACCGACCCCTTCAAAGCCGTCATCACGGATGGGAAGCTCTACGGACGCGGCGCCTGCGACATGAAGACCGGGATCGCGTGCAGCCTCAACGTGATCAAGGCGATAGCAGACAGCGGAGCCGAGTTCAGGGGCGAGCTGAGCTTCAGCGGCGTCGTGGATCAGGAAGCCACGGACATCGGCGCCTGGGCCATGATGGAGGAACCCAAGTGGCGGAGCCTAGACGGCGTCGTGCTCACCTACAGCTACTGCGGCGACGAGACAAAGCCCATCCCCCTGGGACTCACAGGCAAAATACTGTACAACGTCGAGGTGAAGGGGAGAGCGGCACACGGCTTCAGGCCCCACCTCGGCGTCAACGCCGTGGAGGACGCCGCCAGGATAATCGCCAACCTGGACCGGCTCAGGCTCGTGAAACACCCGGACTTCGGCACCGGCACCGTCTGCACGCTGAAGACCGAGGGAGGCTACACCTAGTACAG
>DAOVEE010000278.1 GCA_030669135.1 Candidatus Bathyarchaeota archaeon
GGAGACCGATGAGCAGGGAGCCGGATACGCCGAAGCGGGCTTCAGGCACTCCGCTGGCCTCACGCAGAGCCTCCACGAACTTGGAAACGGTTGTTTCGGGTTCCCCCTCTGGGTCCTCCATTATACGGGCCAGGCACTCGATTGGCTTGTAGACCCGTCTAATCTTTTCCAGGGGAACAGTCTGGAGTACGAGGGAGAGCCCCTCGACCCTGTTGAGGTAGCTGGGGTGCTCCGCGGCCAGAAGCCTAGTGGTCTCCTCGAGGTCGTACATGCGTCTGTACCTGACGCCGTCTCTCTTCCTCTTCCCTTCTGGGTCGGGCATGTAGCGTAGGGTGGCTATGACGCCGTCCACGGGGTGGTGAATCCCCTTGACGGCGAAGAAAAGACCGTCAACAGTCTCTACATAGTCCCCCTCTAGGAAACGTGAAGCCGTGTCCAACTTGCCCCAGAATACTGGGCGGTAGCCAGCTTTTAAGGTGACGAAACGCATTCAGGTTTGATGATGAGAGGAGCCGAAGCGGGGGACTACGTCGGGCGGTGCCACGCCCTAGCAGGGCTGCTGGAGGCCTCGGCGTACCCCAAACCCGGCAACGTCCACAGGCTGAGGGACAGCGTCGAGACGCGGTACGAGCACTTCCTAGCCGGCAGCGTCGCCACCACGCCCGCGATGAGAGACTTGGCTAGCCGAGCCCACAATACAGCATACGGGGGGGACTGGAGCAGCCTGGGGCTGGGGGAAGCCATCCTCCAGGCAGTGAAGGAGATGCTGACGTGGCAGAGGGGAGGCAACGTCCAGCTCGGCGTCGTGTTGCTCCACGCGCCCATCGCCGCCGCCGCTGGCGCGGCTTACCATGAAGACGGGGTACCATTCAAGAGGATGAGGGAGTCCCTGACAGAGGTCATCGCTGCGGCGACGCCCCGGGACACGGTGAACATCTACAAGGCCATAGACCTGGCCATGACGAAGAGAACCCTCGGGGAGGTAGACGACCTAGACGTCTCTGACGAGTCGTCTCTAGAGATTATAGAGGAGGAGTGCATGACGCCCACCCAGGTCTTCGAGCTATGCAAGGACAGGGACACCATATGCTCGGAGTGGGTCCACGGATTCACCGTAACCTTCGAGGAAGGGCACAGGCATCTCTCACATCGTCTAGAGGACGGGGAGTCGGTCAACTCCGCCGTAGTGGAGACGTTCCTTTACCTGCTATCCCGGCACCCGGACTCGTTGATAATCAGGAAGAGCGGCGCGGAGAAGGCGGAGGAAGTCAGTGGAAGAGCAGCCCAGGTGCTGAGGCATCGCAGGGAACCTGGTTTCATGGACGAAGTGCGTAGAATGGACGAAGAGCTATGGTCTGGCGGCGGAAAACTGAACCCCGGGACTACGGCTGACCTGACCGCGGCCTCCATATTCGTGCAGCTGCTAACCGGTTGGAGACCCTGACCCGAATATCTCGTTCATGAGAACACTGCACTTGCCCTGTTTGGTGGCCTGGTACAGGCGGAGATAGTGTGGGTATAGGCTCATCCACTCCTTGATGCCGTTCTCGGTGATGTAGCCCTTCAGCAGCCCAGCTTCAGTCACCGCGAGGCTCGTTATCCCGAACTTCCGCATCACGCCGAAGGCCTCCTCCACCGTGTTCTCCGTCTTCACAGAGATCACCGGTGTGCAGACCACGTCCTTGACGTAGATGTCGTTCCGGTGGACGTCGGACTCCGTTAGCCACTTCATGGCGTCGAACATGTTGAAGCATCCGATGAGCTGGCCGTCGTCGACGGCGATTATATCGCCGTGGTAGTTCTCCATGAGCCTGCTGACTATGCCCATGAGCCGCTCCGAGGCCTCAACCGTGGGCACGCTCCTGTCCATCAGCACCCTGCAGGGGAGGCCGCAGAACTCCGGGTCAATCGGCGAGTACACCCTCAA
>DAOVEE010000010.1 GCA_030669135.1 Candidatus Bathyarchaeota archaeon
AAGAGCACCATAACCGACGACACCCTGGACCAGATGGACGAGACCATTGACATCGTCGGCGTCGACCACACCGGCTTCGGCAGCGACCTGGAGTTCCCCAACAGCGTAACCCGCGGCTGCTTCATCTGGAAGAACCCGGACAGGATCGACGTCGACTACTTCACCCCCATGGACGAGACGTGGGGCTACGGGTGGCTGGAGCACATGCCCAACCTAACCATGGGGCTCGTAGCCCGCGGCTACAGCGACCAGGAGACCAAGAAGATCATGGGCGACAACTGGGTCAAGCTTTTCAAGAAGGTGTGGAGAGGCTAATCCCCTTTTCTGTAACCTTTTCCATAGTCACAAGGTTAAACAGGGGCAGTGCACAGGCAGGAAATCAACCTGTAGTATTCACTATAAGTTGAATGGTGAACCGCTCAATCGCCCAACAGCTACTCGACGACGACAAGGACGAGGCAGGCCGCTGGATAATAGTCTACGACTTCATCGAACACAAACCCAACCCCAACTTCTGGGTAAACCTGAAAAGGATAAGCAAGACGAATGGAGGCGGCTTAATACAGTACAGCGTCTACCAGACGGAAAGCCTCAGGGAAGCCCAAGCGGTGCGGAAACTCGTGAACCATTACGGAGGGGAGGCGATGGTGTTCAGGTGCGTCGAGGCCAACCTGTAGTATTCACTACAGGTTCA
The DNA here is from genome assembly GCA_030669135.1 of Candidatus Bathyarchaeota archaeon. GTDB lineage: Archaea > Thermoproteota > Bathyarchaeia > TCS64 > TCS64 > RBG-16-57-9. The sequence goes on from DAOVEE010000010.1 coordinate 695, forward strand.
ACATATAGTATTGACTACAAGTTGAATATGTAGTATTGACTACAAGTTGACTTAGAGATTAGAGAAAGACCCCAGGATTTCTGCGTTCACTGTAATCGGCGGCGAGCCACTCCGCGACGGCCTCCACAGTCTCCCTAGATGTGCCGGCGGACGAGAAGTACACCAGTTTACTCTTTTGATCTCCATTTTTATTCACGTCTGTGTCGATGCTGTAAAAGGTTCCGGGCAGACCCGCATGGCTAAGACTTTAGTGCCCGACGAGTTAATTATACTTCATGGACGATCAGCTTTTCCCGCCCTACACCAACCCTGGGGCGGATACGTATCGGCAGAAGATACTGCCCCTCCACCAGCGAATGGAGGTCTACAACGGGTGGCTCAGGAAGCGGCTGGAGACGCTGCTGCCCAGGCTCATGGACGAGTGCGGCGTCGAGATGTGGCTCGTCGTCGCCCGTGAGTACAACGAGGACCCCGTCATCATGAGCCTCCTCCCCGAGCCCAACCTCTACGCCAGGCGGCGCACCATCCTACTGCTTCATAGGAAGCCCGACAGGGTGGACAGGCTCGCCGTCTACAGGTACGGGTTCGGCGACTTCTACGAGGGCGTCTGGGACCCCGAGAAGGAGGAGCAGCACCAGTGCCTCGCCCGCCTCATAAGGGAGCGTGACCCCAAGACCATAGGCATCAACGTCGGCAACACGTGGGCCTTCGGCGATGGCCTCACCCATGGAGAGTACACCCTTCTCGTGGACGCCTTGGGCGGCCTGAGTGAACGCCTCATCTCGGCCGAGAAGCTCTGCGTCAGGTGGCTCGAGACTCGCGTACCCGAGGAGCTTGAGGCCTACCCCATGCTCGTGGAGCTCACCCACGCCATCATACAGGAGGCGTTCAGCAGCAAGGTGATAACGCCGGGGGTCACCACCAACGAAGACGTCCAGTGGTGGATACGGCAGAAGATGCTGGACCTGGGCGTCGAGATGTGGTTCCCCGCCACCGTTGACCTTCAGGGCCATGGCGTCAAGCACGACGACAAGGAGAAGCGTAAGACAATCATGCGGGGCGACCTCCTCCACTGTGACGTCGGGTTCTACTACCTTGGCCTCGCCACCGATGTACAGCAGAACGCCTACGTGCTGATACACGGCGAGACGGACGCCCCCCAGGGCCTCAAGGACGCCCTCGCGGACGCCAACAAGTTACAAGACTTCCACGCCGAGGCCATGAAGACGGGGCACACAGGTAACATGATACTGAAGATGGCGCTGGACAACGCTAAGAAGGCGGGCCTGAACCCCAGCATATACACTCACCCCATAGGAGTCCACGGCCACGCCGCAGGCCCCACCATAGGCCTCTGGGACCAGCAAGACGGTGTGCCGGGCAGAGGAGACCATCCACTGCACCCCGACACCTGCTACGCCATCGAGCTCAACGCCAAGAAGGAGGTGCCCGAGTGGGACGGCCAGGAGGTCCGGATGAGCCTAGAGCAGGACGCATGGTGGACAGGAGACAGACTGGTGTTCCTGGCAGGCCGCCAGAAGAGGTTGCACTTGGTGAGCTGAGATGGTAGACATCGAGTCAATAGGCGCCAAGGCGCTGGAGTACGACAAGTACAGTGGCTGCAGCCAGAGCGTTCTCCTCGCCCTGCAGGAGGCCTTCGACATAGGCGGCCAGGAGAGCTTCCGGGCCGCCACCGTCCTCAGCGGAGGTGTAGCCCGGAGGGGAGAGACCTGCGGCGCCCTGCTAGGCGGATTAATGGCTTTGGGGCTGGTCTATGGACGAGACGACATCCGCGACACCCAGGCCTACAGGGACGCCATGACGCCCGCCAACGAGATCATAGACGAGTTCAAGAAGAGGCTCGAGGAAGAGTTCGGGTTCGACGAGCCTCTGGACTCAACCATCTGCCGCGACATCCAGGAACATATCTACGGACGGAGCTTCGACCTGAACAACCCCGAGGATTACCCGCTGTTCCTTGAGGCGGGCGGCCACGGCGACGAGGGGTGCCCTAAGACCTGCGCCGTCGCGGCCAAGGTGGCCGCGGAGAAGCTCAGAAAGTTACTGGAATAGCAGACGCGTTGCACCCATTTTTATTATCTAAAAAGGGAGTGCCTGGAAAATAATTGAACCCCGGTTACTTTTTACCGCCGAAAAGCCCGGTAATGATGCTCATAGGAGATCTCTTAACGCCCTTGGACAGACATTCGTTGCATAGACGCTTATGGGACTTGCCGCACCGTACACAGAAGTTTACTCCGCATTCCTTACATTTGTAGGTCTTGACGCGCTGTGCCCCACATACTTCACAATCTGGCATTCCTATCATTCACCTATCGATCTGGATGCCCTGCATCTTGTCTCTACGAGGCATCTCACCTCTGGATGTGTACAAGAATATAAATCAGTGGATTACGTGGGGGCTGTATCTAAAAGGCTCATCAGTGGATACAATTTAATTTCGCCTTTCCATCATGAAACCCATGCAGCCCAGCGTCTTCAGCGTGCTCCACGCAAGGATAATGTCGGGGCTAGAGATGCTGGGCATATCGGAGCCGACGCCTCCACAGGAGAGAGTGATTAAACCGATACTTGACGGGGAGAACGTGCTCCTCATAGCCCCCACCGCCAGCGGGAAGACGGAGGCGGCGCTGCTACCCGTGTTCGACATGTATCTAAGGTCGGAGCCGGGGCGGGGCATAGGCATCATCTACATCACTCCGCCACGGGCGCTGAACAGGGACATCGAGAAGCGGATGAGGTTCTGGGCAGACCACCTGGGCATCGACATCCAAGTAAGGCACGGCGACACCAGCCAGAAGCAGAGGCGTAGGCAATCCACTAAGCCACCGCAGATGCTCATCACAACTCCTGAGACTCTGCAGGCGATACTGCCCACCAAGTCGATGCGGAAACACCTGAAGACTGTCAGATGGATCATCGTCGACGAGATTCACGACCTGGCGGCGAGCAAGCGAGGAGCCCAACTCACCATCGGCATGGAGAGGCTCGAACAAGCCACCGGACATAAGATCCAGAGGATCGGGCTCAGCGCCACAGTCGGCAACCCAGAGACCGTTGCCTCGTTCCTCGGCGGCGTCCACCGCGTCAACACCGTCGAGGTCGAGGTGGACAAGAGCTACGTATACAACGTCGAGTTCCCTGAGCCCGGCGACGAGGAATACGACCTAGCTGACGAGATCGACACGTCTCCTAAGGCGGCTTCGAGGCTCAACCGGATAAGACGCCTCGTTAAGGATCATAACAGCACCCTCGTATTCGTGCAGGGGAGGGGCCAAGCCGAGGCCCTCGGCTACAGGCTGAAGACCCTAGACAAGGGCATAGAGGTGCACCATGGGAGCCTGAGCCGGGAGCAGAGGCACAGCGTCGAGGACGACTTCAAAGCCGGTGAACTCAAGGCCATAGTCTGCACCAGCACGCTGCAGCTCGGCATCGACATGGGGGAGGTGGACCTCTGCATCCAGTACCTCAGCCCCCGGCAGGTCTCCACCCTCATGCAGAGGGTGGGACGGGCGGGCCACAAGATAAGCCGTCTGAGCAGAGGCGTCACCATCCCGGCGTACGGCGAGGACGCGCTTGAGAGCGTGGTGACCAGCGAGATGGCGAGGCGGAAGCAGCTTGAGCCCACCGTGGTCCACATGGAGCCCCTCGACGTGCTCACCCACCAGATAGCGGGGCTCACGCTGAGCCACGAGGAAGACATCGGTATGGGGGAGCTCCATGAGCTGATCACGAGGGCGTACCCGTTCATGGGCTACAGCATAGAGGATCTGGAGGAGCTCACGGAGTTCCTATCCAAGATAGGGTTGATTGTGAAGGAAGGAGAAATCTTGAAGGGCCGCGGTAAGGCAAGAAGATACTACTACGAGAACCTGGGCATGATAAACGACGAGCGAAGGTACCCGTTCATCAACGCCGTGACGGACGAGATGGTGGGCACCGTTGGCGACGAGTTCTGGAGCCTGCGGGCCCGCGTCGGCCTGAACGTCATCCTCCGCGGCCGCGTCTGGCGGATACTCCAGATAGACGAGGAGCGAGGCGTGCTCCACGCACTCCCCAGCACGGACCCTCTCGGCGCTCTCCCCGGCTGGGACGGCGAGCTCATCCCCGTCTCGAGGGACGTGGCCGAGGAGAGTGGGAGGCTACGCTTGGAGATACTCGAGGCTACGCGGAGCGGCGGGCTGAGTGAACTGGCGGAGTCACTGGACACAGACGTGAATAGCCTAGCCGAAGTCGCCAGGGAGACCAAGGCTCACATGAAGTCGGGGGTCCCACTGCCAAGCCCCGACAACCTCGTCATCGAGGTCTACGACAGGTATATGATCATTCACAGCACCCGCGGCGAGAACCTCAACAGGGCTCTCGGCGCGATACTCGACGCCGCACTCAGCGAGATGGAGCTCATATACGCGTGGTGGAACGACCCCTACAGGATACTCATCGAGGCCCCAAACAAGCTCAACAAGGACGAGGTGGAGCGCGTCGAGAAGCTCATCACGGGTATAACGGAGGCGGACAGGCTCCTCATGAAGTTCATGGAGGCCAGGTTCCCATTCGGCTACAAGATGAAGTTCATCGCCGAGCGGTTCGGCGTCCTTCCCCGCGGCAAGATCATGGGCCCTGACCGCATCGAGAACCTCTACTACAGGTTCAAGGACACGCCCATCTACAAGGAGACCCTGCGCGAAGCGTACCAGGAGAAACTGGACCTCCCAGGAGTCAAGGAGACGATCCAAGGGATCGCTGATGGGAGGATCTCGGTTGAGGTGAAGATGGTGTCCGAGCCCAGTGTGCTCGCTCGGCACATACTTGAGAAGTACGCTGACGTCGAGGAGCTCATGGCCACAGACGCCACCATCTCCGACCAGCTTCAGTATATGAAGCAGAGTATTGAGAGCCGCAGCGTTAACCTAGCCTGCGTCAACTGCGGCGAGTGGCACATCCGGGTCCGGATAAGGGAGCTGGACGACCACCCCAGGTGCGGTAACTGCGGCAGCGGCCTCCTCGCCATGATGCGGCGCCACCAGAGCCCGGAGCATTTCCAGGGGTTGCTCAGACGCTGGAAGGAGGGGGAGGAGCTGTTCGGCGATGATATGGATCAGCTGGTCCATGGTAGGAAGACCGCGGATATGGTGCTCAGCTACGGCAGGCAGGCGGTGGAGGCGCTCATGGTCTACGGCGTCGGCCCCGTCACCTCGTACCAGGTGCTCAGTCGAATGCATCGCAGCGACGAGGAGTTCTACAAGGACCTCCTCAAGGCAAAGATTCAGTACATGAAGACCAGGCAGTACTGGGACGACAAGTAGCCGCGTAAGGTTTAATCCTGTCCGATCCCTCTATACTCCATGACTTCTCCCGTTGAGCAGGGTCGCCAGAGGGGGCTAAAAGAGAAGCCCGGTATCATTCATGTGTTCAACGAGATCGAGCGGGCGGCCTCGTTCTTCAACCTCAGCGTGGACGACTATCTCAAAGTCGACGAATCCAACCTGAAACACGTTCCAGAGCGCTATATAGAGGAGTGCAAGGGTATCGCCAAGGGAGCGGGGATATCCGAGGACCAGGCGCTTGGCATCAACTTCGGTAAGGGCCCATACAGCTTCTTCCGTGAGGGCTGCACGGCGTTCAGCGTACCGGGCCTCCACTCCGCTGACGGAGCCCCGCTGCTGATGAAGAACCGCGACCTAGGGTACAGGCGCATCCATCCGCAGGTGCTGGCCTACAGCAGACTAGACGGATACAACGAGTTTCTGGGCGTGACCACCGCTGGAAACGCCTACTGGTACCAGGGGATGAACGAGATGGGCCTCGTAGCCTTCAACACCGCCACCCTGTGTGGCAAGTACGAGGAAGGCATGACAATCAACATACTCATACGTAGGCTGCTGGAAGAGTGCGACACAGTTGACGAAGCCCTCCAGTTCATCGAATCAAACAAGGTCTCTGCCTGCAGCAACCTCTTCCTGGGAGACAGAGACGGAAACGTGATAGCGGAGCTCAAGAACGGGTTCCCAGTCCACGTAAAGACCGTCGAGAAGCCCGACGCCAGAGCCAACCACTACGTCTACCACGACAACCCTCCCCTCACGGAGAAGGAGACCATACTGCACAGGCAGTACACCTTGACCAGATACGAGCGCGCCAAGGAGATGCTCAAGACCGTGGACAAGGTGTCGGTGGATGACCTCATCCGCTTCAGCGGAGACCACGACCACGGCCCCGGCAGCCTCAGCGTATGCCGCCACAACTCGTACATAGGCACGGAGCTGGAGAAGCTCATGAGCAGCAGCACCATAAGCAGCCAGATCTTCAAGATAGGAGACACCGTGGAGACCTGGGTCGCTCTGGGGAGGCCATGCCAAACCGAGTTCGTGCATCACAGGTGGGGCGACGAAATAATCGATGAACTTGCGTCTGCTGAGCTGTGGCTGAGAAACCTATCCCAATAATAGTGTTGCCCTAGACGTCTAGGGCGAAGTTCCTGTGGGCGATCCTTGCGCCGGCGGCTAACGCCATGGCTATCTGTATTACCTCGGCGAGCTCCCCCTTGGTCGCCCCCGCCTCGATGGCGGCCTTGGCGTGGCCCTCGATGCAGTAGGGGCACCGGGTCATGTAGGTGCAGGCCACGGCGACGAGTTCCTTGGTCTTCTTGTCCAACTTGCCGGGAGCCATCACCTTGCTGTTCCAGTCCATGAAGGCCTTCATGACCTCCTCGTCGAAGTACTCTAAGACCTTAGGGTCACGTTCCTTTGCGTAGTGGTAGTCCATGCCCCAAAGAAGCGCCGATCAACGATTTAATACATTCTAGGGCTAACGGTGAAGCATCTCGTATATTACGTCCATGGTGTTCCCAATGCCGTCGCCCAGATGCTCCTTGGAGACTATGTCATCCAAGACCCGCATGTACCTGCTGCTTCCGATTATGTTGTCCACCATGGCCACGAGACTATCCCGGTCTATGTCCCTCTGATGCATCGCCGTGGCGACGCCGAGCTCCATCGCCCTCCTCGCGTTGCCGTACTGCTCGGGGTGCCGAGGGACCGGGATGATGATGGAGGGCTTTCTGTAGCAGATGCTCTGCATTATGGTCTCGTGTCCGCCGCGGCTGACCACAAGGTCGCACGCGTTAAGGTACTCGAACCTGTTCTCCAGCCACGGGATCATAGTCAACGCGCCTCTTTCAATCGGGTCCGAGCCGCCGTTGGGAACCCCGATGGACATGAGGACCCGGTACCTTTCCGGGAACTTGGCGAATATGGGCTCAAGCAACCTGACGAGAGGCTCCCTCTCGGGGCGGGGGCCGCTTATCCCCGCGTATATCAGGCGCTGGTCATCCTCAACCCCCAGTCTCTCCCTGATCTCATGCGAGTTGGTGTTTTCCTCAGGCTTCTCCTGCAGTATGGAGCCGACAAGCCGCACCCGCGCCCCAACTCTCCTCGGCATCCTCAGGCTGTCGAGGCTGATCGTATAAGGCTCAGGGAAGTCTGGGATCACTATTATGTCGCTGAGGGCCCAAGTCCGCCCGAGTATGGTGAGCACGGTCCCGTCGAAGACCTTGAAGAGGTTGGTGTCTTTCACTCTCGGCGCCCTGGGCAGAAACTGGTTAAGAAGGAGGACCACGGGTATCTTGAGCAGCCTCCCCGCGATGATGCTGGATACCCTCGAGTCGCTGAACACTATGTCGGCGTCGAACGCCTTCATGCTCTGGATCTCGAACCTGACCTGTTCCAGCAGCGTCGGGAAAGCCGTGATGCCCTGCTCTATGGTGGAGGACTTGAGGTCTATGCTTCCGGTGGGGTCGTTCTCCATCTGGATGGGGGGGGCAGACAACACGGGGAACCCGAACTTGCGAACATAGTCCACGCCCTCGAGGTAAGTGGAAAAGATAACCTCGCCCCCCCTCCGGACCACCTCCTCGGCGATGGAGACGCTCCTGCTGACATGCCCGTAACCTATCCCACATGGGCTGAAGTATATTCGGGAACCCTCTAAGCCGTCCACCTGTTACCGCCCTTCAGCTTAACTCTTGTCTCGACGCTCTTCCTCTCGGAGACTCTTCGGAGTATATGATGGCTTGGAACCTCTGTACCTCTGTACCGTCCAGGAGCCAGGAGTCGGGGGGCAGTCCGGCCTTGTAGCAGCACTGGGCCAGGAACTCCTCGCGGTCCCACCCCCACTCCACTGCGACTTGGGGTAGCAGGAGCCCCCTATTGTAACCTCTGCTTATGATCAGGCCGTCGCGCCCCACCACGACTTCCCCCGGAATATCCTTGGGGTGCTCGGCTTTTATCGTTTCAGGCGGCGTAAGCACGCTTACCTCCACCAGGATGCCGTCCATCTCGTTCTTTGAGACCGGGGGGAACCTTGGGTCATCGAAGGCCGCGTTAAGAGCCGACTCCCCCACAGCCGTCAGCAGATCTTTCACCGGGTAGGGGTAGCCGATGCACCCCCTAAGCCTGTGCCCCGATCCCTCCAGCTTGTTGAGGGTGACGAAGACTCCGCACATGGTCTCGGTCACCTCGGGCGCGTCGCTTGTATCCGGCTTACGGGTTAAGCCCAGACGCGCCTCGATCTCCTTCCTCGCGAGGCTTACAAGGTACTCTCCCTCTTCCTGAGTCAGGTTGAATATTTCTACCTCACCTTTCTAATAGAAACGAAAATAACTTCTTATAAACGCTTGGAGTCTTCTCCCCTGGCTAGCTTGTCTGCCGCCTCTATGGTTGAGGCGATCTGGTCCCAGTGGCTTCCCCTCCAGTAGACGCCGCCGCAGGAGCCGCACATCCAGAAGATGTCGAAGGCCTCGAGGGACGCCTCGGGCACCCTGTCCCGCACCTCGTCCCTGCTTACCCGCGTCAGGGACCCGTTACATTTGGGGCAACGGGAGTTGGAGGGGTCCAGCTCCAGCCCGAGGGCCGCCGCGAGGGCGCCCAGCTGCTCTACCTCGCCCGCCCCTTCCACCAAGATGGTTTCGACGCCTCTCTTCTTGGCCCTCAGGACCAGCACCCTGTCTCGCGTCAACAGTATCCTGCCTGTCCTAGACGCTTCCTCCATGAGGGAGTCGTCCTCGGCGTCCCTCCGGTACTCCGCGTCGTACCCGCCGATCCTCAGCCAGCGGGCGAGGGAGCCGAGCATGCTGTCAACTAGGAACCGGGGCTTCATCCACATATAACAGGCGTGAGGATGGTTTTGGACTTTGTCACTCCATGCGGCAGTCCTCGCAGATGAACTCGCCGTCTACGACCCGGAGGTTGTTGCTGTAACTCTCGCAGCGGTCGCAGTACCCGGTGACGGAGGGCCCGCTCACCGAGGAGACGTTGTTGATCTCCTGCTTCTCCTTCATTATCTCGATTATGGTTGGCACGAGCCTGATGATGTTTCTGTCCGAGATGACGCCGACCAGCTGGTTCTTGTACATGACGCCTAAGCGCCTGATGTTGAGCTTGTCCATGAGGCGCATGGCTTCCATGAGTTTCATTTCCGGCTCTACCACGCGGAGAGGCGACGACATAACAGACTTGGCGACGACCTTGCTATGGTCTCTGACCGGGGCGACGACCCTCGTAACTATGTCCCTCTCTGTCACGATCCCCACAGGCTGTTCTTCTTCGTTGGTTACTATGACCGCACCCACGTTCTGGTCCTTCATCACGTTGGCTAGCTTCGCGATATCCGTGTTTTCGCTGACCGAGATGACGGGACTCGACATGGCCTCCCTTACCAGCATCTTAGAAGTTATCTCTAGACTCATCTGGTCCACTCACTTGAACTAGCCTTGAAGGGTATAAAAACATCATGAACCCGAGGTATAGGGTTTGTCCACGTCACTCAGTCAGGACCTCGTAGAGCGCCCCACACTCGTCGCAGCTGAGGGTCTGGCAGATGCCGCTCATAATCTTGTCGGCGTGTATCCAAGCGCCGCACTCCCTGCATTTCAGGAGGTAGCCCTTGACGCCGTCGTCGCCGATCCCTTGGAAGGTTACCTTCTGCGCCCTTATGAGATGAGTCTCCAAGGTAGGTCTTCGTAGCCCAAGCCTCGACGCCTTAAGCCTTATCGCGTTCGACGTCCTCCATGGGAACTCCAAGGTGACCTCGTCGAATGACATCATGGATGAGTATAGTTGCCTAAGCTTATAGACCTCATCGTCCGTCCACTCCCGCGCTCTAGCCATAACCAAATGCCTCTGAAATCGAAGGGCGTAGCGGGGATGAATTCGAGGGAAACCCTTTTCCGTGCCGGACCTCATCGTTTCGACCTGATCCGTTGGCGCGGTGACCGCATGCGTCTAGGCGTGTTCAGGCAAACCCGAACACTGGGTCATAAACCCTGAGCCGCTAGTGGGTTGGGCAGTGGGCTCAGACCCATCCCCCCGGGTTAACCCCCGCTACAGCATCAAATTGGCTGTGTAGATTATAATATAGTTCTGTTGCACGGAGTGTTTATGGGTGACCGTTTCTCCGAGGCACCCTTAATATGTATTTGACTCAAAGATGTTAAGAATGTTGCAGCCCCATGCGACAACCATGAATTTATTCATGCATAGAAAAAAGAGGTGAACACCCTTTAAAACCCTTAACACGAAACCCAAAAGTCCCATGATTCAGAAAAAACTGTTGAATAGGGACAGCCATCACCAAAAACGAAAGGTTTAATGCAAATCCAATTGACGATATGCTGAACCTCATGGAAGTCCACTACATAGAGAAACCGAGCCTCAGGAAGCCCACAATGATAGCGGCGTGGCCTGGGATGGGGTACCTCGCCAAGATATCTGCGGACTACCTCAGACGCAGGCTCAAGGCTACGCTCTTCGCCGAGATCACCTATTACCACAACGTGCTCATATACAATGGAGGGAAGGCGGAGCTGGCGCCCCTGAGGCACAAGCTCTACGCCTGCCCAGAGAAGGATCTCGTCATCTGTGTAGGGGACGCTCAGCCATCGATACCTGAGGAGTCCATCAGGCTCGCCGAGAGGATCGCGGACATCGCCAAGGAGCTCGGGGTGGAGATGATATACACCATGGCGGCCTACCCCAACGACCTGTACGACGAGCCCCAGGTTTACGGGATATATACAGACGACTCCCTGAGGCCGGTCCTTGAGAAGGTGGGCGTGAAGCTCATCGAGTCCGAGGGAGCCGTGAACGGCCTCAACGGCGTCATGATAGGCGTAGCCAAGCTCAGAGGCATTAAAGGCGTCTGCCTCATGGGGGACATCACATACGCCAACGTCCCCCAGCACCTCTCTTCCAAGGCCGTGCTGGAGAAGCTCTCGAGGCTGCTGGATCTGGATATCGACACCGAGCAGCTCAGCGTTAGAGCAAAGAAGATCGACGCCTCCATCAAGCGACGCCTCGACATCTACGAGGAGGACGAGGCTGTGCTCCCGAAGGAGAAGAAGCTGGGGTACATCAGCTAACTCTATATAGAGGCTGACGGCAATATGAGCTATCCACGGGGAGAGCCACGCTGAAGAAATCAGAGCAAGTATACTGGATAAAGGCTGCAGCGGCGATAATCAACGGAGGCGTGTGCTTCTACCTCAACAGGTATCTGGGTCTCCAAGAGCACATCGCCCTGATGGCGGGGCTGACGCTCTACATAGCGCTCTCCGAGGGGCTCGCAGTTGTCACTGAGATAGAGCGCGACAGAACCCTCAAGATAGGTATCGGTGCCTTCATTTTCTTGTGGATGCTCGCCTGGACCCTTCTGAACACCCTCTACGTACTGGGTTAGCGGGCCTACCTCTCCGTGTTGTACTTGTACTGCATGAGGTCAGACCAGGCGTCGAAGTAGCCGCTGTCCCAGCTGGTCCTTACGGGTGAGGAGGCGAAGTCCTTGAACTTGGCCCTGTAGTCCTTTAGGCTCTCGGGCGTGAACTCGTTCTTGTTGAGGAAGTCCCTCTCGTCCCCTGACCTCACCGTGAGCAGCAGCCCCTCCAGGGCGTTCACGTAGCCCGCCTTGTACTCTTCGTCGCTGAAGCTACAGCCCTTGACGCCCTCAAGCGACCTCTCGGCGTCCGTGAACTTCCTGTCGAGCAGGTTCTCGATGAACTCGGCCACGGCCTTACGGGTCTTGCCCTGGACCGACAGCCCCCTTGTGTTGCTAGAAGTCTTCGTCACTCTCTATCCCTCTCTCGGTTATCCTCATGGGGGCCTCGCCCTCCGGGAGCGAGGGGCTGGCGGTTAGCTTAGCTATCCGTACGTTGCTCCTCCCCTTGCGTAGAAAGATCCTGCTGTGGCTCATGTGCCCCAGTATGTGCCCCCCCGTCGGGGAGACGGCCTTGCTGAAGAAGGCGTCTGGGCTCGCCAACACCTGGTTGGTTATCACGGCGGCGGCGTTGAAAGCCCTGCTCAGCCGCATAAGCTTGTGCAGGTGCTTGTTGAGCTGCTGCTGCCTGGGCGCCAGCATCTCCCTGCCCAGGTACTCGCTCCTGAAGTGGCTCATGACGCTGTCGACGATGATGAGCCGGACGTTGTTCTCCTTGATGACCTCGTCGGCGTTCTCCAGGAGCACCGTCTGGTGGTTCGACGTATAGGCCTCGGCGTAGATGATGCCCTTGAGCACGTCCTCCGGCTTCAGCCCGAACCTAGGAGCCATCTGCATCACCCGCTCCGGCCTGAAGGTGGCCTCGGTGTCTATGTAGAGGACGCTGCCGTTCAGCCCCCCTTGGGCCTCGCCCAGCTGCACCGTGACGCACAGTTGGTGGCACAGCTGGCTCTTACCTGACCCGAACTCGCCATAGAACTCCGTGAGGCTCTCGGTCTCGATGCCGCCGTTCAGCAGCCTGTCCAGGCTTGAGCAGCCCGTGGTGAGCTTCCTCATGTTCTTCCTGAGCTCGACGAGCTCGTCTCCCCTGACGAAGGTGATGGCCATGCTCTTCCTGGCGGCTTCGATGACCTTCTCGGCCATGGCCTCACCTATCCCGGCGGTCACAAGCTCGGCCACAGCCGCCGTGCCCAAGGACTCCACGGTCTTGAACCCTATCTCCTTCAGCTTGGCGACGGTCGCCGGCCCGATGTCTGGCAGATCCTCTAAGGTTTTGTACTTGGTTTTATAGTACTCCAGGTCCTCGGACATCGCCTCACCGCCTACGTTTCACATAGATATCTCGGAAGGAGATTAAAAACTCAGCGAGAGGTCACTCCTCCTCCAGCTCGAGGACGAGGGGACCCTCGTAGCCGCACTCGCTGCACCGGTACACCTGCGGGAGTATTCCATAGCTCTCCTTCAGCTTGATCTTGTAGCTACTGCACTTTGGGCAGAAGACGGGCTTCGGGGCCCTGTGCCTGACCTTGAAGAGCTTGTCGGCTAGGCCCTTGAGCCAGGGCAAACCTACTGGACCTCGATGTTCTCGTCGGGGAACCCCATACCGACGAGGGTGCTGTGCACCGTCTCCCTGTGGTCCCCCATGAGTAGGACTTGTTCGTTCTTCGCTGTTCCGCCGCAGGCGCACTTTGCCTTCAGCTCAGAGGCTAGCTTGCTCAGTGACACGCTCCCAGAATCTATGCCGTCGATGACGGTCCACTTCTTCCCCCATTTACGTCTCTCTAAACGAATTCTGATCCGCTGCTGCTCCTTACTCATCTCCTCGCATACGCAGAGGTCCTTCGGGAGCCCGCATACGGGACAAATCTCCGCCATTATCAACACTTTATCAACTCGCTCAAGGTAAAAACCTTTGCACTGGCGGCCTTTTTCGCGCCTCCTACGTGTAGTTCTGGAGGAGGCTGAACGCCTTCAAGGCGTCCTGGCCGTCCAGTATGATGATGGTGTTGGTGCTGCAGCTGATGAACTCAACGATGTTTATGTTCCTGCTCGCCAGGAGCTGGGTGATGAACGCCACGAAGCCGGGTGTCGCCTCCACGCGGGGCGGGCTGAGGAGTATGAGGGCGACAAGGTTGCTCTGAACCTTGACCGGGTCCTCAAGCTCTCGCTTCATCGTCGTCTGGTCCACGACGTAGACGTACTGGTCCGTGAGGTGGGCCGTGACTATGTGGGGGATGTCCAGTCTCAGGGGGGATATCACCACGGCGATCTTGTCCTGCAGCCTGACCTTGGACTCCTTGAGGATGCTCTGCACGGCCTCCTCCCGGAGCTTCCTGTCTGAGGCTATCTCGTCCGATACCCTTATCACGGCCGCCTTGACCGCCTCGATGCTCCCCTCGCCTATCTCCGCCTGTAGGATGCGGGCGAGGGCGCTGTAGTTCACTATCTTCATGTTCAGGGCGTCGAGGAGACTTGGCCTCATCTGGATGGTCTCGCGTACCAGCTGCGCGACGCTCTTTGTCCTATCTGAGGTTTCTATAGTCATATTTGTAACACTTATGTCGCAATGTATAAAAGCTTGCCTCGTACATGAGTGCTTCATCCTAAAAGGAGTATAGATGCAATGCCTAATGACAAGGTCGTTCTAGCCTACTCCGGTGGGCTGGATACATCCATGATGGTCAAGTGGCTCCAGATGGAGTACGGCATGGACGTCATCACAGTCAACTTGGACGTGGGCCAGGGCAAGGAGCGGAAGGGCATAGAGGAGAAGGCCTGGAAGCTCGGAGTCGTTAACCACTACACATTCGACGCTAAAGAGGAGTTCGCAACCAACTTCATCTTCCCGGCGATCAAAGCTAATGCACTCTACATGGGGACGTACCCCGTGAGCAGCAGCCTAAGCAGGCCCCTCATCGCCAGCAAGGTCGTGGAGGTGGCGGAGATGGAGGACGCCCGGGCGGTGGCCCACGGGTGCACCGGTAAGGGGAACGACCAGGTCAGATTCGACCTCACCTTCAAGGCCTTGAACCCCAAGCTGAAGATCATCGCGCCCGTCAGGGAGTGGAAGTTCGACCGCCACAGCCAGATCCAGTGGGCCAAGGAGCACGGAGTGCCGGTGCCGGTGACGGTGGACAGCCCCTACAGCATAGACGAGAACCTTTGGGGCAGGAGCATCGAGGGCGGCATGCTGGAGCACCCCGACAAGATGGTTCCCAGCGACATCTGGGACTGGACAGTGGACGTAGAGGACGCCCCCGACGAGCCGGACTACGTCAAGATAGGGTTCCACAAAGGGGTGCCCGTCAGCCTAGACGGCATCGACCATAAGCCGGTGGAGCTGATCCAGAAGCTCAAGCAGCTAGGCGGGAAACACGGCATAGGCAGGATAGAGCACATGGAGGACCGCGTGATCGGACTTAAGACCCGTGAGACCTACGAGGTGCCGGCCGCCGAGATAATCCTCAACGCCCACCAAGACCTGGAGAAGATGGTGTTGACGCGGCACCAGAAGATGTTCAAGTATCAGGTTGACAACATGTGGGCCACAGTGGTTTACCAGGGGCTCTGAGTCGACCCCTTCAAGCAGGACCTAGACGCCTTCATAGACAGCACCCAGGAGAACGTCACCGGCGTGGTGACCATGAAGCTCTTCAAGGGGTCCGCTAAGCCTGTCAGCCGCGAGAGCCCGCTGAGCCTCTACGACTACAACCTGGCGAGCTTCGACATAAACACCCACTACGACCAGGGCGACGCCGTGGGTTTCATCAACCTGTGGGGCTTGCCAAGCGTCTCGGCGTGGAACCTGAAGAGGAAGGTGGCGGAGGAGGGCATCAAGGAGATGGGGAAGAAGGTCGTCCCCGTCCCAACTGGAGACTCGTAGACACTTTTCCTTCCCCCTTGATTTTTATTTCATTACCGTTATCCATCATGTAGGTAGCCCGAGGTAACACCTTGTCACGAGAAGAGTCACTCTTAGAGGTGCTTGAGAAGGCGCTTCCTCTCCCGCCGAGGATCATCGTCGGCTATAACCAGCTGGAGAGGGACTTCACCAGCGGCGACCTCGCTAGGGTCTGCGACATCAGCAGGAGCAGCGCCAAGTTCTACGTCAACAAGCTGGTGAGCCTCCGCCTCATAACCAAGGTGCCCCACAAGCGCATGTACCAGAAGTACGCCAACGCCAACAAGTTCAGCGACTGGATGAAGGACCTCATGAGGTTCGCCCTGGAGCCGCTGGAGAAAGGCGCCCTGCAGCTACCCGAGGAGCCGGAAGAGGAAGATTGATGAGCCTCAGAGACCTCGCCGAGCCCAAGAAGAGGCCCAGGCAGAGATACACGAGGCAGCTCACCCGCAGGGAGATACGCGCCATGAAGAAGCGGGGCTACGACGCGGAGCGGGAGATGGTCCACATGCTCCGGGACGAGGGGTACGACGCCATCAGGATACCCGTAAGCGCCCCCAGCAAGGAGCCTCTGCCAGACGTCTTCGCCATTAAGGACGACGCCATACTGGCGGTGGAGGTAAAATCCCATGTCCGGTACGCCTACTACAAGAAGGCCCAGGTGCAGAAGCTCTTCGAGTTCCTCCACATGCACAGGATCTACCCCCGCCGGTACCCAGTGCTCGCCGCCAAATTCAAGTACAAGGGCTGGTGGTTCGACGTTGCCGAGAAGCTGGACGACTACACGCTGAAGATCAACAAGGGGCTCACCTGGAACGAGCTGTTGGCCAAGATCTCGAAGCCCCAGCCCACGGTTTAAATAACATCCCTCCTCATCAATCCACAGAATATTCTAAGTGA
Source organism: Candidatus Bathyarchaeota archaeon (assembly GCA_030669135.1). Taxonomy (GTDB): domain Archaea; phylum Thermoproteota; class Bathyarchaeia; order TCS64; family TCS64; genus RBG-16-57-9. The sequence continues at coordinate 17,283 of DAOVEE010000010.1, forward strand.
TAGCAATGGTGCAGGAGCTAGACTACACTCAAGCTAGGAGGAAGTGCCCCCCAGGCTTCATAGCCTGCGAGAGCACGATAGATCTCGAGCCGCTCCTTGAGATCATAGGCCAAGACCGGGCCGTGCAGGCCCTACGGTTTGGGCTGGACATCAAGGAGGATGGCTTCAACATATACATGGCGGGGATGCCCGGCACGGGCAAGAAGACCGCCATAGCAACTTTCCTTGAGCAGAGGGCCAAGGAGATGCCCGTCCCCCCCGACTGGTGCTACGTCTGGAACTTCAAGGACGACCAGAAGCCTGAAGCGTTGAGTCTTCCCCCCGGCATGGGCTCCCAGTTCAGGGACGACATGGCCAAGTTCGTCGAGGAGATGAAGAAGGCCATGGTCGCAGCATTCGAGAGCGAGGACTACGCCAACCGGCGAGAGGAAACCGTGAAGCAGTTCGAGGACAAGAAGTCGGCGCTCATGAAGGAGCTCAACCAGAAGGCCTTGGAGGCCGATTTTGCGCTCCAGAGAAGCCAGATAGGGATGCTTATAATCCCGGTGATCAACGGGCAGCTTATAAACGAGCAGCAGTTCGCCATACTGCCACAGAAGATCAAGGACGAAATTGGGGCGAATAGGAAACGGCTTCAGGAAGACCTTAAGAGTGCGTTCAGGCAGTTCAAGGAAATCGATAGGGAGGCCGAGGCCGCTGTCGACTCCTTCAACAAGGAGGTGGCTAACTACGCCATGGAGCACTTGCTGCAGGTTCTCAAGGACAAGTACGGCGGCATCGTGGATTGTGACAAGTATCTCGACTCCGTCAGGGATGACATCCTCGCTAACCTGGATCAGATAACCGGGTCGCAGAAGGAGCCTGAGTCGCCTTTCCCGTTCCTGATGCGTCAGACGCCTGACCCCACCGAGAGGTATAAGGTCAACCTCATAGTGGACAACAGCAAGCTGGAGGGGGCGCCGGTCGTCATCGAGATGAACCCAAGCCATAACCGTGTCTTCGGTACTACGGAGAAGGAGGCCAGGTTCGGGGCCCTCGTCACCAACTACACCATGATCCGGTCGGGGAGCGCCCATGAGGCCAACGGCGGGTATCTCGTCATCCCTGTGGAGGAACTGGCCCGCAATCCGGGGAGCTACGAGTCCCTGAAGAGGACCATAGTAAACAAGAAGCTGGAGATAGAGGAGCTGGCCGAGAGGATGGGGTTCGTGACCACGAGGAGCCTGCGGCCCGAGCCCATACCCTTCGACGCCAAGGTAATCCTCGTCGGAGACTCCAAGATCTACTACATGCTGTACCAGCTGGACCCCGAGTTCAAGAAGATCTTCAAGGTGAAGGCCGAGTTCGACACCACCATGGACCGGGACGAGGAGAATGTCCAGCAGTACGCCAAGTTCATGTGCACCCTCTGCAACAAGGAAGGCCTCAAGCATCTTGATCTCATGGGTATTGCTGCCGTCGTCGAGTACAGCAGCAGGCTCGCGTCGGACCAGGAGAAGCTGAGCACCCAGTTCGCCGAGGTCAGCGACATAATCAGGGAGGCCAACTACTACGCCCAGGAAGACGGCAGCGACGTTATCTCCGAGGAACATGTGAGGCAGGCCGTGGAGGCTAAGGTGTATAGGAGCAACCTCATCGAGGAGAAGCTGGAGGAGATGATAGAACGCGGCACCATCCTCGTCGACACAGACGGAGAGAAGGTGGGGCAGGTCAACGGCCTCGCGGTCATGGGCATAGGCGACTACATGTTCGGGAAGCCCAGCAGGATCACAGCAAGCGTCGGCGTGGGCAAGGAGGGCATAATAGACATCGAGAGGCAGGCCGAGATGGGCGGCCCTACTCACACCAAGGGAGTCCACATACTCACGGGGTTCCTGACCAACCGCTACGCCAAGAAGCACCCCCTCAGCGTCGCAGCGAGGCTCACCTTCGAGCAGAGCTACAGCGGCGTCGACGGAGACAGCGCCTCAAGCACGGAGACATATACCATGATGAGCGCCCTCAGCGGCGTCCCGATAAAGCAGGGCCTCGCCGTGACCGGCTCGGTTAACCAGAAGGGCGGGGTCCAGGCCATCGGCGGAGTCAACCAGAAGATCGAGGGCTTCTACGAGCTCTGTAAGTTCCGCGGACTGGACGGCAGCCACGGCGTCGTGATCCCGGAGAGCAACGTCGAGAACCTCATGCTAAAGGAGGAAGTCGTGGAAGCCATCAAGGAAGGCAAGTTCCACATCTACCCGGTGAAGACCATCGACGAGGGCATCGAGGTGCTCACAGGAGTACCCAGCGGGGAGCTCAGAGGGGACGGCACCTATCCCGCGGACACGATCAACCATCTGGCTCAGAGGAAGCTTGACGAGCTGGCCGAGATCGCCAAGGAATACATAAGGTAGCTAACCTTTTTTACAAGCTACCCACTTTTCTTCAAGATTAGCCTAATGACAGAGGGTGTCTACGACGTCATAATAGTGGGCGCAGGCCCCGCGGGGCTCACAGCCGCCCTCTACACAGCCCGCCACAACCTCAAGACCCTGGTCTTGGAGGGCAGGAAGACCGGCGGCAGGGCGCTCGAAGCCCACCGGGTAGATAACTACCCCGGGTTCCCAGACGGCATCAGCGGCCAGGACCTCATGAAGAATATGATCCAGCAGGCCCTGAGGTTCGGCGCCGAGATCAAGAACGAGACGGTGGTGGGCCTCAGCGACTTCGGGGGCCAAAAAATGATCAACACGAGGATGGGCTTCTACCAGGCGAAGTCTGTGGTCGTCGCCACGGGGGTAAGCAGGAAGAGCCTGAGCGTCCCCGGCGAGAACGAGTACAAGGGCCGCGGCGTCAGCTACTGCGGCGTCTGCGACGGCCCCTTCTTCAGGGACAAGACTGTCGCCATCGTAGGGAGCGGCCACGAGGCCGTCCACGACATAGAGGTGCTCTCCGAGACCGCCGCCAAGGTCTACGCCATCCCCGGCGGGAAGGGGTACAGCGAGGACTTCCCCGAGTTGACCCGCATAAGGGATGACCCGAAGGTCGAGTTCATAATGGGAGCCGACGTAAAGGAGATAGGCGGCTCAGACTTCGTCGAATACGTGGCGCTGGACGGCGCAGGCCAGGAGCGGCTGAGCCTAGACGGCGTGTTCATAATACTGGAGCACATCCCCATCGCCGGGATCCTCAGAGAGGCAGGGATCGGCACCGACGACGGTGGCTGCGTCATCGTGGACGGCGACGTGGAGACCAACATCGAGGGCGTGTTCGCGGCGGGGGACTGTACATGCGAGGGGATGCAGATAGTCACGGCGGCCGGTATGGGCGCCAAGGCGGCGCTCTCTGCCATGAAACACGTGAAATCCCTGAGGTAGGGAGATGGTGAACGTAGGGGCCTTCTGTTCGCCTACGGCGTCAGTGGACGACGAGATCAATCTCGTGGGTTGCCCTTCTAGTAGAAGCACCTGATCCAACTCACAGAGGCTATCCAGTAGATACATTTTTTCGTGCAAAAGCGCATTCCGACTAGACAGAAGATGGGCGACCGAATCAAGGATATCCACGCCAGGGAGATACTGGATAGCCGGGGCAATCCCACCATCGAGGTCGAGGTCACCACCGAGAAGGGCTACCTCGGCAGGGCGGCGGTGCCCAGCGGCGCCTCGACGGGCATCTACGAGGCCGTCGAGCTCAGGGACGGTGGCACACGTTTTCACGGGAGAGGCGTCACCAAAGCCGTCGCGGCCGTCGAGGGAGAGATAGCGGGCAGGCTGGTCGGGCTCCCGGTGACGGAGCAGAGGAGGATCGACGAGGAGATGATCCGGCTGGACGGCACCGAGAACAAGAGCAGGCTCGGAGGAAACGCCGTCCTCGGCGTCTCTGTGGCGTGCGCCAAGGCCGCGGCTGCGTCCATGGGGCTGAAGCTATACGAGTACATAGACACGGAATCCACCCTGCTCCCAGTGCCTTTCTTCAACGTCATCAACGGCGGCAAACACGCGGGTAACCAGCTCGACTTCCAGGAGTTCATGGTGGCCCCCACGGGCGCCAAGAGCTTCAGGGAGGCCCTCATGATGGGCTCCGAGATATACCAGACCCTCAAGTCACGTCTCCTCAAGGGCTACGGGAAGAACGCGATTAACGTGGGTGACGAGGGCGGGTTCAGCCCTCCTATGGAGAGCCCCG
>DAOVEE010000029.1 GCA_030669135.1 Candidatus Bathyarchaeota archaeon
TATTCCTCATGAGGGAACTGGAGTTCTCCACGGTGATGGGCAACTACGGCGTCGGCTACGAGAGAGGGAACTGTGGCTGCGCCTACACCACCACAAAGAAGAAGGAGAACGGCCAGACAAGCATCGACTGGACGACCCAGATGGTAGTACCAGACAACAAAAAGTACCTGCGCAGCCTTGAGAAGGAGATAATGGTCGAGGCGGAGGGGCGGAGACTGCTGCTTGTACACGGCAGCCCCCGCTTTTAACGGCCTATAAGCGTGGAGATTATTCTGTCGATGAACGCAAGGATGTGCACGGTTAAACGGAATAAGAAGCTGGGCTTATCTACTGTAAGCGAGTGGGTCTCCTCGGCGACGTTATCGTTTTCGTCGTAGACAAGGATCGTTACCGAGTGGACGCCGTTAGTGACCTCAGATACGTCGAGCGGGTAATTCACCTGATCTTTCTTTGTATCGTCGAAGAGGCATGACTCAACCGTCTCTCCGTCGAGCCTCACCTCGGCTCGGGACAGCTCGGCGTTGTCGAAGACGATGAACCACAGAGTATAGTCTTTGTAGATAATCTGGTTCTCGTAAAAGCTGATCGAGTCGATGGTTGGAGGCAGCGTGTCCGTACCAACTGTGATCGTCTCGGTTGTAAGGTTCTCCCTCTCGTCGAAGGCGTAGACGGTGATGTTATACATTCCCTCGTCGAAGGGCAGGTCGAGGGAGTAGCTTAACTCCGCCTCCAAGCCAACTATATGCTCGGATTCGTATAGGACATCACCCATGGAGCCGTTGAAATAATCCACTCCATGCCTCTCCGCGACCAGGTATGTCTTCGTGAGGCCCAGATTGTCGCTCACCGTCCACCCCAGTTCGAGGGGCTTACCGGATTCCAAGTACTCAGTGGATTCGCTCAATATGTCTAGCCTTAGTTCGGGCGGCTCATTGTCTTCCCATATGACCATTCTCTGCTCCGCTTCGGGGGGCAGAGGGCTCTGCAGCGGATAACCTCTCAGGGGCGGCTCCGTGACCGTGATGCCGAGGGACCTGTATATCGTCGCGGGTATGTCTGGGATGAAGAGCCGCGTCTCGTCTACGTTGGCTTCGAGCCTGAGGTCGTTGGAGGCCAGCCATATGAGCGGCTCATTGGGGTGCTCATAGCCGTCCTCGAGGAAGCCGTGGTCCGTGCAGACGTAAACCAGCGTCTCGTCCATTATGCCATAAGCCTCCAGCTTGTTGAGAATGAGGCCGAGGTACCTGTCACATCGCAGCCCGCCCTCGTGGTACTCCGGACTGTTCTCTCCGTAGAGGTGGCCAAGCTTGTCGGGCTCCTTCGTGTGGAAGAAGGCGACGAAGTGGTCTTCGTGGTGGTCGTCGATGAACCTCAGGAATTTTTCGCCGGTCCCGCCCTTCTCGTCCTCGAGGTACTCGTCAACGATGGACACGTAGTCGACTCCCTCCATGTCGGCGAAGACGGGGGCGATGTTGGAGGTCTTGCCCGAGATGAAACCGGTCGCAACGTTCTCGCTTCCGAAGTGGGTCTCGGCTCTCTCGAGGAGGGTGTACCCGGTGGGCAGCGGATGAAAGACGAGACGGTTGGCGTAGACCCCTGTAACGTTGTTCTGGTATCCTGAGAGCATCTGGGCGTGAGCCGTCTTGGTCTGGGTCTTGGTGTCTATCTGGTTGAGCTCCAGGTAGACGCCTTCCTCCATGAGTCTCTCCAGGTTGGGCATCTCCCCGGCTTCAAGCTGCTCCCAGAGATGGTTTCTCTGGTACCCGTCGAAGGAGATGAGTATGACGTTCGGGGGCTGATCCTCCGCGTATGCAGGTGGAGCCAAAAGAGCGGAAAACAGTAGAATAACCAAGACGTGGCGAAGCATGTAACTCACAATGCTTCAGACCAGAGCCAAAGTATATCATGGTTTATGAGTCGACGACGTATACAACAGGTGTCCGGGTTTATATGAGCCGGTTCCGCTACGGGAACGATGCACGATCTGTATAAGATCAGGGCGGCCTCTGAGCCGGTCATGGAGTACGTGGAGGCCTCCAGGGAGAAGGCGCCGAGGCTCCATGAACAGTACGAGACCTATAGGCTCGACGAGGAAGCTGCCGCCAAGATAAGGTACTACTCGGACAGGATTCTCGTGGTGGTGTTCAGCGCCGAGTGGTGCCCAGACTGCCACAGGAACGTCCCCATACTGGCTCTGCTCAACAGGGAGGCGGGGCTCGAGGTAAGGGTGTTCGGCCACCTCATGAGGGACACCGAGGATGATGAGCGGCGGTGGATGATACCGCCGAGCCCGCCCGAGGTCGATGATTTCGACGTCGTCAAGATACCGCACATAGCCGTCCTAGACATGAAAGGCGAGGTGGTCGGCGAGATCATCGAGAACCCGCCCAGGGGGAAGAGCCTAGAGCAGGCCCTGCTAAACATCTTCGAGAGCTGAGCCAGCCTTTAATACGCCCGTTTCTTCTTTTCATGGTCAGAAATGAAGGCAGGGACCATCCTAAGAGAGTTCGAGGCTAGAGACGGTAGAAAGGTCACTTTGAGGACCCCCACTTGGGAGGGTCTAGACGACATGCTGGACTTCATCAACAGCCTCGTCGAGGAGGAGGCCATGATACTCATGGAGACCAAGCAGACGCGGGACCAGGAGGTGGACTGGCTTGCACGGGCGCTCTCCAACATGGAGAAGGACAGACAGGTCAGGGTCGTCGCCGAGGTGGATGGAAAGATGGTGGGTCAGTGCGAGGTCGCGCTGGGCGCCGGCAGGAAGAGCCACGTTGGGACCCTCGGCATATCCGTGAAGCAGGGTTACAGGGATGTAGGTATAGGCCAGAAGCTTATGAGGGAGCTGGAGAATCAGGCGAGGGCGCTCGGCGTCGAGATACTGTACCTTGAGGTCTACGGCATCAGCATCGCGATGAGGTTCTACGAGAGGCTGGGTTACCGGGAGCACGGCAGGCTCCCGGGGGGCATCAAATACCGCGGCGAGTACGTGGACTGCGTCTCCATGTACAAACTGATCTCCGGGTGACGAATACCTTTTTAAAAGCCTCTGGCACCATTCATTGTACGGAGACAGGGGAATGAGTGTGTATCACTCGGACTGGACAGGCTCCTCCTAGCGGAGGAAGCCGTTTCTAAACGCCACCCCAGTCCCGACAGAAAACCTGAACCAGCGACGACGCTGGATATTTTTGGAGAGAGCCAGGCATGACGGACCAAGAAAGACAGGAAATGGTAGTGACGCCCTGGGAGGTGAGCGGCGACATCGACTACAACAAGCTCATAGAGCAGTTCGGTGTCCAGCACATGACCCAGAGCATCGCGGACCGCATAGCCAAACACGCCGGGTACATGCACATGCAGCTCCGGCGAGGAGTATACATTAGTCACAGGGACACTGACTGGTGGCTTGACGAGTACGAAAAAGGCAACAGGGTGGGCCTCTACACCGGGCGAGGCCCATCAGGGCACGTCCACCTAGGTCACCTGCTGCCCTGGTTCTTCTGCAAGTACCTCCAAGACGCCTTCGACGCCGACCTCTACTTCCAGATGACGGACGACGAGAAGTTCCTCCACAGAGAGGACCTCACCCTAGAGGAGGCCATCAGGCTGACCTACGACAACTCCCTAGACGTGATAGCGTGTGGGCTGGACCCGGAGAAGACGCATATAATAAGCGACTCGGACCACATCCAGCACATCTACAAGCTGGGCCTCAAGGTCGCGAAGAGGATCACGTTCAGCACCGTCAAAGCCGTGTTCGGTTTAACAAACAGCGACAACATCGGGGCCATCTGGCACCCGGCCCTTCAGGCCATGGTGTGCTTCCTACAGTCGGATAGAGAGGGTAAGAACATCCCGTGCCTCATACCAGCCGCCATAGACCAAGACCCCTACTGGAGGATAACACGGGACATAGCCGAGAAGCTTGGTTACTACAAGCCGGCGCAGATACACGCCAAGTTCCTGCCCGGCCTCGCCGAGGGCGGTAAAATGAGCGCGAGCCAGCCCGAGACCGCCATATTCACCACGGACCCGCCGAAGGCGGCGGCCAAGAAGGTGATGAGCGCCTTCACCGGCGGCAGGGACACCGTCGAGGAGCAGCGTAAGCTGGGGGGCAGACCCAACATATGCAACGTCTACGCCTACTACTACTTCCTCTTCGAGGACAACGACGAGGCCCTGATGGAGCGAGAGTTGGCCTGCAAGTCAGGCTCCCTCACCTGCGGGGAGTGTAAGAAGCAGCTGGCGGAGCGCGTCAAGGCTTTCCTCGTGGACTTCCAGGCGAAACGGGAGAAGGCCAAGGACGTCCTAGAAGATTTCATCATCAAGCCTGTGGAGTGAGGTGGCGACGCTCTATTGTGGCCAATAAAGGAGCACCCGTCGTCACCCCCTGGGAGGTAAAGGGGGAGATCGACTACGACAGGCTCATGGAACGGTTCGGCACAGAGCCCATAACCCCCGAGCTGCTTGAGAGGATCAAACGACACACCGGTAGGCTCCACCACATGCTCCGGCGTGGAGTGTTCTACAGCCATAGAGACCTAGACGCCATACTCGACCACTACAAGGGCGGCGGAAGGTTCGTCCTGTACACCGGTAGGGGCCCCTCGGGGCCGGTGCATCTCGGGCACCTCGTCCCGTGGACGTTCACGAGGCACCTGCAGGAGGTCTTCGGCTCTAAGCTGTTCTTCCAGTTCACCGACGACGAGAGGATGCTCATCAGGGACGACGTCGACGAGGAGGCCGCGGGCCACTGGGTGCTGGAGAACGCGGTGGACCTCATGGCGCTGGGTTTCGACCCGGAGAAGACAGAGTTCATCGTCAACACGAGGCACGTATCGGAACTCTACCCGCTGGCACTGAGGATAGCGAAAGGGATCACCTGCTCCACGATGAGGGCGGCGTTCGGGTTCAGCGACGACTCCAACCTGGGAATGATGTTCTTCCCCACGATGCAGGCGGCGCCCTGTTTCTTGGCGTCGGAGCGGACGGGTGAGCCGGTGCCCTGTCTGGTGCCTGCGGGGATCGACCAAGACACGTACTGGAGAATAACCCGGGACGTCGCCCGGAAGCTGGGGTACCCGAAGCCTGCGCAGGTGCACGGCAGAATGCTTCCCGGGTTGACTGGGGACGCGAAGATGTCGTCGTCCCGGCCACTGACCGCGATCTACACCACGGACGTGCCCGAGCTGGTGGAACGGAAGATAGCTGGGGCCGACACAGGGAACCACCCCGCCCGGTGCCCCATGTACCAGTACAGGTACCTACTGCTCACCGAGGACGACGAGAAGGCCCGCGAGCTATACGTAGACTGCCTCGAGGGAGGCATCGACTGCCGTGAGTGCAAGGCACGGCTCGCCGAGACAGTGAACAGGTTCCTAGGGAGGCACCGGCGGCGACGGAGGCTGATCAGAGGCGGCGTCGAGAAGATGCTAGAATAAACCTCTTCCGGCACCAGGTACACTATTTTTCCATGAGCATCGTGAGAAGCCTCGGCGAAGTACCTGAATCGCCTCACCCTTTTCTGAATGGCGTTGGTATGCGTGTGCTTTACTCGCGCCGGGACGACGGCGGAGACCTGACCTGCTTCGTAGTCAGATGCCCTGCCGGATCGGAGATCGAGGAACATGTACACGAGGAGGAGACGGACATCATCTATGTGCTGAGGGGGAGGGCGACGATGTGGGTGGAGGACAGAGGCGTGTTCCCGCTGCGGCCTGGGGTTTTCGTGGTGGTGCCGAAGGGGCTGAGGCATAGAACCTTCGACGTCGAGGAGGAACTCGTCGTCTACGACGTGTTCACGCCACCCATGTTCTAGACGTTTTTGTCATGATTAGTCGTTACCTATACGCTTTTTTTCATGGATCGTAACCAGTTCTGGGCGTTTCTGTGCCTTGTTTTCGGTAAAAAGGTGTTGATTCAGCTTTTTTATGTTTACCCCCTACAGGTGTGTCTTTGACGTGAAAATATAGAAAAGAGGGGGCTATCTCCACCAGATCAGGTGTTTCATCCGATCCACTGCTCTGAAGCCCAACGTTTCATACAGGTGGATGGCCGCCTCGTTTTCGACGTGGACCCTGAGACGAGCTACATCACACCCGCTGTTCTTCAGATAACCAAGCCCAAAGATCATGATCCGTCTTCCGTAACCCTTGTTTCTATGCTTTGGAGCCACGCCGATGTTGCCGATCGTGGCCTCCTTCACGTTGAGGTCAAGCATCCCCACCACCGCCTCGCCGTCGTAGACCAGGAACAGATGTTCAAGCCTGTGCCACATGTCGAGAAACTCGTCGGGCATCTCCCTGATGTTGTCGAGGATGAGTCTCAGAACCTCGTCCGGGGAGCCGCTCATGTGTATCTTCATGTGCTGAAGAAACCGGTTCAGGTCGCTCCTCTCCACCCTCTCGAACCGGAGGCCGTCAGAGTGCTCATGGGGTGTGTCGAGGGGGCGCTCCATCTCGTGTGTGTCTGCGAGTTCCTGGTACCCTGATTCCCTGAACTGGAGCACCGCCTCCTCGTATTTGGAGGGGAGCCCTAGGTACGAGTACTCGGCCCCGCTCTTCTCCGACAGCTCGATGGCTTTGTACGCCGCCGCGCGCAGTGTCTCCCTGGAAGCCCGGGGGTCTACGATTTTAACCAACGACAGGGGCGTGCCTATCGGGGCTATCAATCGGACAGGCTCCTCGCCTAGGATGACCACGCTCACAGGGTTCATGTCCTCCAAGATGACCCAGTAACTCATTCCCTGCGCCTCGGCTTGCCCTATGTATTTCGAGATCTTTTCTTTGATTGATTGGAGCTCGGGCTCGGAATGTGATATGGTTCTGATTGACACTTCGGACTTCAAGTTATCGCCTACCGCCGTAACACGTCTATGACCATAAAAGGGCGACTCAGTTGAAGTAATCACAAATCGTTAGTGGATGTTTCCCCAGATGGCGTGCAGGCTTGTACAAGTTTTAGAAACATATATGCCCTTCACCTGAGACACAGTACCTGTTGATAGCGATGCCGAATGACTTGAAGAAGCAGTACGATAAGCTGCTGGAGAAGTCGAAGGAGATGACGGTGCTGGGCTCCGCGGTCGCCATACTGTACTGGGACATGGAGACCAAGATGCCGCCCCGGGCCGTGGAGCTGAAGAGCCAGCAGCTCGCCATGCTCCAGAAGATTGGGCACCAGATGCTCACCGACCCCGAGAACGGGAAGACGCTGGACGCCATCGGGAAGCACAAGGACTACGGCTCCCTGAGCCAGCTGGAGAAGCGGAACGTCTACCTCGCGAGGAAGGCGTACGACGAGGCCACAAAGATACCCGAGGAGCTGGTCGTCGAATTGTCGAAGCAGTCCACCGTGGGCGTCAACGTGTGGAAGAAGGCGAAGGCGGCTAAGAACTGGGGTATGTTCAAGCCTGAACTCGAGAAGATGAAGGCATTGAAGGACCGTGAGGCGGAGATACTCATGGAGGTCAAGGGAGCCAAGACCCCCTACGACGCCTTGATTGACAGCTTCGAGCCCAATATGACGGCGGACAACATAACCAGGATCTTCGACGAGATGAGGAAGGGGCTCAGGAGGGTAATGGACAGGGTGATGGCGCAGGGGAAGCCCGACGTCGAGTTCCTGAGTCGCCCCGTACCAGCCTCGATCCAGGAGAAGATAGGGGAGAGCATCGCCGACTTCATCCAGTACGACATAAAGTCGGATAGATCCGGGGGCAGGATCGACACCACGGAGCACCCGTTCACCACGGGCTACTACACGGACGTCAGGATCACCACACACTACCACGAGGACAGGTTCGAGTCAAGCATCTTCAGCATACTCCACGAGGGCGGCCACGCCCTCTACGAGCAGGGGCTCCCCATGGACTGGATGTACCAGCCCGTCGGCAGCAGCTCAAGCTACGGCATCCACGAGTCTATGAGCAGGTTCATAGAGAACATGGTGGGAAAGAGCCCCGAGTTCTGGACCTACTACCTACCCGTGATGAAGAAAAGCACAGGCGAGACATTCAAGGACGTGTCATACGGACAGATGCTCCGCGCCGTCAACTACGTGACCCCCAGCAAGATCAGGATCGAGGCCGACGAGGTCACCTACGGGCTCCACATAGTGATAAGGTTCGAGATCGAGCGGGACCTGTTTAGCGGCAAGCTAGACATCGACGAGCTGCCCCAGGCGTGGAACCAGAAGTACATGGACTACCTCGGCGTCGAGATACAGAACGACAGCGAGGGCGTCATGCAGGACACCCACTGGGCTGGCGGCAGCTTCGGGTACTTCCCCAGCTACGCCTTGGGCAACATCTACGACGGAGTATGGCTCACCAAACTCAACAAGGACCTACCCGGCTGGCGGGACCAGATACAGGCCGGAAGCTTCAAGGAGACCAAGCGGTGGCTCACAGACAACGTCTACGGCTACGGCAACCTCTACGACCCCGAGGACTTGGTGAAGGAGGTGACCGGGAAGGGATTGGTTGTGAAGCCGTTCATCGACTACTTGGACGCCAAGTTTGGCGCCATCTACGGCTACTAGCCAACCTCCTTCCATACTAGCTCGTCGAGACCTTTCCAGGGGCCCAAGTCGCCTCACCATAGTTTCATTATTATTATGCCCTTACGTCTTTTCCATACACGATGAGCCTCCCCGAGGAGTTCAGGGCGACCTACCGTAAACAGAAGTACGGGCTGGTGGGCGCCCACAGCGCCGTGAAGACGTGCCACTGGCAGAGGCGCAGCCTAAATACAGGGGGAGCGGAGAACTGCTACAAGAACAGGTTCTACGGGATACCCACCCACCGCTGCCTCCAGATGACGCCGAGCCTCGGCCACTGCACCCAGAGCTGCCTCTTCTGCTGGAGGGCCACCCCCGAGACGCTGGGAGTCTCGTGGAACCAGACACAGCCCATACAGAACCCGGAGGACCCGGAGACGATAATCGAGGGATGCCTCAAGGAGAACCGTAGACTACTGAGCGGCTTCGGCGGCAACCCCAACGTGGGCGAGGAGATGCTGCGTGAGGCGAAGAACCCAATCCACGCCGCCATAAGCCTAGAAGGCGAGCCCACTCTTTACCCGAGGCTGGGTGACCTCGTCGAAGCGTTCTACGATAGGGGGTTCAAGTCGGTCTTCATAGTCACCAACGGCACGAGGCCCGACGTGCTGGGCAGCCTCGGGGTAGAACCGACGCAGCTCTACGTCAGCCTCTGCGCCCCCGACGAGGAGACCTACAGGAGGACGTGTAGGCCGACCTTGTCGAGCCTTTGGGGCAGGGTGATGGAGACCCTTGAGCTGCTCGACAGCTTCAGCTGCCCCACGGTGCTCCGCCACACGCTGGTCCCGAAGCTTAACATGCGTAACCCGGAGGGCTACGCGAGGCTCGCCGAGCTGGCTAACGCAACATACATGGAGCCGAAAGCCGCGATGAGCGTCGGGGCGGCCAGAGAAAGGTTCGGCTACGACGAGATGGCCTGGTTCGAGGACATCCAGAGGTTCGCGGAGGAGCTCGCCGCCGCGTCAAGCTACGACATAATCGATGAACACAGGCGGAGCAGCATAGTCCTGCTGAGTAGACTCGAGAAGCCCATCAAGCTCTACTGACAACCATTATTAGCCGCCGAAATCGATAGGGTTCAGTATGATCGATAAAATAGGGGTAAAGATGATCATCAGGGAGCTGGTGGCGTACAGGGAGCTGAAGCCCGGGGAGAACGAGGTCGCCGAGTGCGCCAAGCTCAACAGCGAGCTCTACAGGAAGGACGCCCGGCCCAAGGACCCGACGATGGTTCTCTTCTACGACCCCAAGGACAAGGCCGGGTGCAGGCGGGAGGTGATGATCCCCGTCGACAGGGAGGTGAAGGGCGTGGACACCAAGATGATGCCCGAGATCAAGGTGGCCTTCCTGGTGTTCGTAGGCACCGCGAACCCCATAGAGTACTACTATGAGAGGCTGCACGAGTACATCGAGGAGCAGGGCCTCAAGCCGGGGACCGAGATGTGCAGCGTCGAGGCCGTGTACCAGCCCAAAGAGTACGGGCTCAGCTACGGCAGCTTCATAGACGAGGACACGTCGGAGCACTGGAAAACGGAGATAATGATCCCGGTCGAGGAGTAAACATTTTTTAGCTCCACACTCACCTTGTTTGCTCGCGCGACCGTTGTCTAGCGGTTAGGATTTTGGCCTTCCAAGCCAACGACCCGGGTTCAATTCCCGGCGGTCGCACCAACCGCCACCTAAACCGATTATAGGCAGAGTACACGATCATGGGCGTCATTGGGGCAAGAGGCACCGTGATGGGCGCCTCCACCAGGTAACCCGCCCCTCCACGTTTCATATACTGGGTCACAGTCTATGTTTAGAGGCTAAAGTTGATCGAGGCCGTCACCTTCGACCTGTGGGATACCCTAGTTTACACGCGTAACTACGGCGAATTTAGGCTTCCCGCGCTGAACAGGCTGTTGATGGTGAACGGCGTCTTACTCGACGATGATGAGCTAAACGAGGCTTACATGGTCGGGTGGAGGCACAGCCGCCACGTCATCAGGGCCGAAGGCAACAGGCATGTACAGACGGCGGAGATAGTGGACAGGGTGCTGTCGGAGGTGGGACTCGTCAACCCTCCGAACAGGGATGAGATTGTGCGGATGTACGAGGAGACGGTGCTCATGGACCCTCCGGAGCTGAAGGAGGGGGTCACGGAGACCCTGGCCGCGTTGCATGGCAGGTACCGGTTGGGACTAGTCAGCGTCACCGGAGTCAGCGCCGGGAGGCTTATGCGCGGCATCCTGAAGAAGCAGGGAGTGTTGGCCTACTTCGAGGCGTTGGCGTTTAGCGACGAGGTGGGGTACGTGAAGCCAGACCCGAGGCTCTTCATGGCCGCGCTGGAGGCGCTGGGCGTGGAGCCGGGGAAAGCCGTGCACGTCGGCGACAGCGTGAAGAGCGACGTGTTGGGCGCGAAGTACGCGGGGATGAAGACGGTGTGGCTGAAGACCCGCGACCAGGCGATGGTTGCAGAGCCCGACCGGATAATAACCAGTTTAACCCAGCTGCCAGAGACCCTTGAAACGTTCCAGGCGCCTCATTCCTAGCCTCCTAGGCTGCGCCCGACGTCTAGCCCGTGGTTGAGAGGTAGACGTTTATCCGGTCCTCGTCGCAGGTGAACCTGTGTCCGGCTGCGTTGAGCTCGTTCATCGAGAGCCGGAGCCAGTCTCCGAAGCCTCCGGCGGCCGTGTTATCTGGGTCCATTGTGCTGGCGTCGGCGTTGAAGACCTCGCTGCATACCCGGCAGAGGATGTGCTTGCTGGTCCAGTAATCTAGGGCCACGGGGTCGGTGCTGGCGGCTACCACGTTTACCTCCGTGGCCGAGGTGTAGCTTGACCGCGGTCCGTCCTCGGGGCGAGCGTTCACCCATATGGCGTCGACGATGTTCAGTGCCGGCACCCGGGTCTGGGCCATCAACGTGCCCATGCCGCCCTCGTCCACGGTGTCGTGGGCCCTGTATCCGAGGTTCCGGGTGAGCTTGTCGCTGGGGATGCCCATGTAGTGCTTGACGCTGGCGGTGACGCCGTAGATCATGTGGGTCTTGAGCACAGGCACGTTGAGTACCTTGAGCCTATCCACGTCGTAGTCGTCCTTCTCAGGCACATATACTCCGTACTTGAAGCTGACACGTGTGCCGATGGGGGTCGTGAACTTGGGGTAAGAGACCATGGTGCCGGTGGAGGCGATCACCTTGGTGCTCACAACGTAGCCGTCCTCCATGTCGCCCTCCGCGAACTCCTGTACCATGTTGGTGGTGATACGGTCCCAGAGGTAGGTGCTCACATTGTGACTGCCGCTGAACGTGTCCACGACGGTCTGGATGGACTGCCCCCGGTCCAGCGCGTTGTTGCGGCCCCAGTCGAGGCTGCCGCCCGACCCGGCGCCTCCGTACTGGTCCTGCCCGTTGTCCGCTACCACTATCTCGCCTTTGAAGCCGTCCGGGTGGGCGAGCAAGGCCTCGATGAGGCTCTTCACCAAGTCGGTGTTGGTGCTGCCCCTCTCGTCCCACTGGCTGTTCACCTTGACGAGCACCACGTCGCCGGCGTCTATGAGCCCCGAGGGGCCCTGCAGATCGCCCTCCTCAGCCGACCTGTAGAACGGTTGGCCGTGCTCAGCCATCAGCTCCATCAGAGCCTGGACGCCGCCGTCAGTGCCAGTCACGGCGTAGATGTCTGACTGAGGCGTCTCTGACGCCGTCATGGGCGTCAACGATAACATGTCCGGACTCATTTGATCATCGCCTAAACCATCGTCCCGGATGCTCATATACCCAGCAGATAAGGCGACGGCTACAAGTATAACGACTAGAGGCTTCCACTGTCTTCTCAAGTAGTTTCCCCATGTGTCGACGCTTAGCAAGGGAAACACGTAGGTCGCGACCCAGATGTTAGCGTTGAACGCCGCAGCTCTCTGGCAGGGATACGACGCCCGCGAAGGCTTGGACCCCGTCCTGATGACGTACCAGACGAGGCAAGTTAAGCCGAAGAGGAAGAACGACTCCCTCAATCTCTCGGTTAACCGGTTCCTGGTCAAGGTCAGCCTTAAGCCCAATATCACTTTGGGAGACAGTAATATATTGCTTAATAGCGTCAACATCCTATTTTTGTCCCACGCATCGTTTTTAAGCAACTAAACGATCTTCGACGGAAACCAATGCTTTCAAGAGTAGGTATACCGGTAGTGGACGCCCACAGCCACTACTTCACCGTCGACACCATGAGGTCGTGGCTCAGCAGGGGCAGGACCATGGAGAGCTTCAGCAACCGCACCAGATCTAGGACTGACATGACCAGCATAGAGCTCCCTGACGAGAACTGGGACACCGCCCAGCGGTGGGTGGACGAGCTGGACAGGTACGGAATAGAGGCCATGGGCGTCATGGTAGGCACGGAAGCGTACGACGAGTTCCTCGTAACCATGAAACGGTTCCCCGGCCGTTTCATAGGCTACGCCAACATAAACCCGTCTGAGCCTGACGCCGCCGAGAAGGTGAGGAAGGCCGCTGGGGACGGCTTCAAGGGGATAAAGCTGTACCCGTCATCTTGGCGCGGCGTGAAGGTCTACGACGAGGCGGTCTACCCGGTCTACGAGGAGTGTCTGAGGCATGATCTGCTGGTTTTCCTCCACTTCGGCATCACCATCGGAGGCCAAGCCGATCTCAGGAGCGGAAACCCCATCGACATCCAGATCCCCTCCCGGGACTTCCCCGGCCTCAGGTTCATCATAGCTCACTTCGGCGCCGGGTTTTTCAGAGAAGTACTTCTGATGCAGTACCAAGCCGACAACGTCTACATGGACAGCAGCGGCAGCAACAGCTGGATGCGGTACATGCCCTACGACCTGGATCTCAAGCAGATATTCAGG
>DAOVEE010000065.1 GCA_030669135.1 Candidatus Bathyarchaeota archaeon
GGGTGGACACACACGTAAACTGTGTTCTAGAAGCTGTACGCTGTGCCATGAAACTCCAAGGCCGTGTGATATCCCAAGTAATAATCATCCCGTATCTTTGACGCTACAAGGAACCTGTCTGCTGTTGGCTGGGTCTGACCGGGCTGTCTGACTGCGTATAGGTTTCTTCTGATTCTGTGGATGTATCCTCGACGCTGCAGGCTGTGAACGTATTTCCTGTAGACGTAGTCGGTGGTCAGTCGTCGGCCCATTATCTTCTCTGCGATCCGAGTTATGTCTTGGAGGGTGACTGCCCTAGCCTGTGCTAGCTGCGAGTACAGCTCATCAAAGACCTGCATCTTTACACCTTATTAACGTTATATGCCATATTTAGGGATATAAAGTTAATTAAACGTAAAATGTTAAGGCTTATGGTTCTCCTTTAGTTTCTCTAGATATTGGAACATTCCACCGATAGAAACGTTCGGTAAAAACCGAACAAAGGTGTCACTAACCCCCAACTAGATAGTGTGTTGAATTAAAAACCGGTGTGCGTGTGTTCTTCACTGTTTTTGACCATAATATCCCTTTTTACGGTATACTGTGATCAATTGTACGATCAAAACCATAAACGGTTTCAGGCACATCGGCACCCAACAGAAGCTCCAGGGAAACCGTTGTAGAGCGGATAGTATAGAGCCGCTCATGGTTCGAGCTTGACCAGATCGCTGATCAGCATGACCCTCAGCTCCTCCACCCTCGACAGGCTTCTGTCGTTGGTGATGAAGGCGTCCACCTCCGCCTCCAGGCATGACGCCAGCTGCAGGGCGTCGGGCAGCCTCAGCCCGTGCCTCGCCCTGAGCCCCGCGGCGGTCACCACCATCTCCACGCCGACCGGAGCCAGTGACAGGTTAGGGAAGTTCTCCATCCAGTACCTGTAGTCGGCGGCGGCCGCCCCGTCTCCCAGCGCCATGGGCCGCACCAGCACCTCGGCCAAAGACAGGACCGACGTGGAGGCCCACAGCTCACCCCCCTCGATAAGCCTGAACAGCGCGTCTGTGAACCCCACGTACATAGGGTTCGCCTCGAGGTGGTATATGAAGCACATAGAGTCTAGGCCCACGCCGGTGAGGCCATCGAGCCCTAGCCCCGTCTCTCCCACCCCCCTCGAAGCTCCTCCAGATAACTCTCCGCGTCGACGCCCTCCCAGACGCCTCTGTGCAGCCCCCGTCCGTACTCCGTGAAGCTCTCGGGTCTCCTCCGCATGAGTATGGTGCCGTCCTCCACCTCGACGATGAGGGTGTCCCCCTTGCCGAGACCTATCTTCTCCCTCACCGCCTTCGGGATCACCACCTGGTACTTGCTGCTCACCTTCACCTCGGAGACCATGTAAAACACCCATCAAATAAGTAAAACAAGATCAATATATTTCTTACCTAAGCATCATATGTAAGACAAACTCGATGAGCACCTTCTCCCCGAGTAGACCATGCAGCTTCAATCACCTAACTGATATCCGTCACCGGAAAAAACGCTTATAACAAGTAACCAATTATAAGGGAAAAGCAAAGTCGTCGCCCGAAAAAAACGCTTATAGTAAGTAACCAACTATAAGGGAGACGCCTAGACGCCGATGCACGGCGCCAGGTAGTAGACGAGCCTGCCCTGAGGGATCTCGAACTCCATCTTTATCGGCATATCCGTCGACAACTCCAGCGTCGCCACCTCGCTGTTGGCCCCAGCCGCGCTCGCGATGTCGCTCAAGTAGCTCAGCGTGAACGTGGCGCTGCTATCCTCGTCCACCTTCAACTCCAGCAGGTCGTCGCTGTCACGCGTCCACTCGCTGAAGCTGCTCCCCATGTCCCCCTCGGCGTTCACCTTGAACAGGTCGCCCTCAACCTCCACCCGGACGTGCTCCGACACAAGGCTCGCGTCCCTTATCGCCATCCGCAGCGCGTCCGTCGTGACCCTGGCCTTCGCCTTGAAGAAGATCTTCGGCTGAGGCACCTCCTCGTCCAGAGGCTCCAGGATCGGCATCTCGAACCGCCGGCTGTGGCCGCCCCGCTTGCAGTGGATCACCAGCCGCGCCTTCTCGGTGTTCAGCACTATACGCACCTGCTCGTCCCTGTCCACCCTGTCAAGGAACCGTAGGAACTCCTTGATGTTAATGCTCAGCTTAGGCTCCCCCTCGCACCTGTAGCTGTCGAAGAAGCCCCCCGGCAGCTCGAAGTCCACCATGGCCACGTGGCTCGGGTCCATGGCCAGCAGCTTCAGCTGCGCCTCGTTCATGGTGAAAGTTCCCTCCTCCACGATGACGCTAAGCGCCTTCACCAGGCTCCTGAAGGGGTCGATCCGTGAAACCTCAACCTCAAACAACGTCAAACCACTCAAATATACAGTGATGCTGCACTCTAGATAGACTCAAGCCCATAAAAATACATTGATTAGCTGTAGTCACGCCACGTGTGCCCGCACTTGGTGCACCTGTAGAACTGGGTCATGCTCTCGTCGATGCCCCGGGTCTGCACCATCCACCAGTACGCCTCGTTGTTCCCACACTTCTCGCACAGCGCCTTCGTCTTCGGCATAGTCGAGAGCTCACGCTCCTTCTTGCCTATGACGATGATCTTGTCACCCCCGTCGTTCTTCCTTGGGATGGTCCGGGTCTCCTCCAGAGGCTCCTCCCACCCGCATTTGGGGCAGACATAGCAGCGCCTGCTGTTGTCGGCGGCGCAGAACGCCCCGCACTCCGGACAAAACTTCACCAGACGGCCTCCGTCTTTTCCTACTCCGGAAGCTATTATTATTAAACCTTGTGTAGTACGGATAGCTCCTCCGCGACGAGGGACGCCACGCGGAGAGCCTCTGGAAAGCCCTCCACGGAGCACGTGTCGAGGACCCTCTCGGCGTCGCCCCGCCCAAGCCCCATGGAGGTCACCGTAAGCCCCCGCCACCCAAACATGTAACGTTCATCCAGCTCGCCGCCCGCCCGCGTCAAGCCCAGAACCGGCTTACCGGTCCCAGACGCCAAGGCGTCCAAGTCTAGACCTACCTCGGGGGGCAGCTGATCCATGTCCACGGCTATCACACGTATCTGGTTAAAGTGGGCGGAGTCCCTGATCATACTCGCCACGGCGACGGTGATGTCCTGCGACGTGGAAGAACAGCATAGAACCCCGTCCATCCCCAGCCTACCCCTGTAGACCACGCCCACACATACATATGAACCGTCCAGAGGCTCGGCCGCCAAGCCGAGGACCCTGATCTCCTTCTTGACCTGACGGATGCGCACCAGCTTCAAGCAGCCACCCCCAGAGGTGGATCAAAAATAGTTAGGAGACGGTCTCTGCTAAGCTTTTCTCGAAATCGGCGAGGAACTCGTCGAGTTTACCGTCGGCATTCGCCACGGCCTTCTTGATCGTGTCGAGGTGCCTCTCCCCCCTCCTCAGCCTTATGAACAGGTTGCTCCTGTCCATCAGGGGATGCGGCTTGCTGTACCCAGCCATCTCCACGTTTTTATCCTCGAGCAGGCTGTCCTGCAGCAGGTTCAGCAGCGTATGCCCCTCGCCGCTGAACTCCATCTCCATGTACTTACCTTCCTGCTTCACTATGTTTATCTTCACACCAGCTCCTCCTTGCCGTAGCTCCTGGCTGTCTTCCTCCGCTCCACCCTCCCGCAGTCGGGGCACGTCAGCCTCCCTCGATCAAGCTCAAGGAGGCCCCCGCACCTGCTGCAGTAGGCGTATACGACGCCGTACTCCGGGTCCGCGAGGCTCATCTGGTTTAGCCTGTTCTTGACGTTCACTATCCGTCCCTTAACCGTGTCGCCGTTCCGGAGGGCCATGTCGATGTTCTTCGTGTAGTCGCGGCTGATGTCGCTTATGTGGATCACCCCGCTGTACGTGGGGTGGATGTGTCTGCCGTTGAGCATGAATATGTTGACGCGGGCGTCTCTCCGGGCCACCGAGCCGACCTCGGCCACCGCCACCATCCCCTCCTCGGGGACGGTTATCTCCGGCGTCTTCTTCTCGACCGCTACCGACCTGGTCGCCCCGTCGTGCCTCGTGACCCCTATCTCGGCTGACCTGACCTCCCCGTCACTCTGGTACGTGCCCTCGCCTTCGTTGTACTCCTCTATCACGGCGAGCCTCTCCCCGGGGAACACTTCTTTCTCCTCTATCTCGTGCTTCTTAGCCATCTCTGTTTCCTTCTTCTATGTGACTTGCCCCGGTTTTGCGCCCCGGGGAAACGTTGTGGTTGAGCGTGATGCGATCCAGAGGGATCGGGGCTTCTATGCATACAGTTTGTAATAAACCCAGCGGTCACCCCAAGTACCCGTCGCCCCAGATGTCCTCCCATCTACGGTCGCCGAGCACCACCTCCGCCTCCAGCACCGTGAGAATGGGTCTGTCCACGCCGCTCACGCCGTCGACGGATACCCTGGGGCACGCAGTGTTGACGAAGGCCTGCGCCTCGATGAAGTTGTTCAGGTGCTCCGCCCTGACCTCGTCCAGATATATGATAACCGCCTCGCAGCCCTTCGCGGCGAACCTGCTCTGAAGCGTCTCGGCGGCCATGGTCGCCCGCTGCCCGGGCTTCGAGGAGACGAGCACCCCTATCCTCTCGGCGTCCCTGGCGGCGGCTATCTGGGCCACACGCTTCTTCGCGAGCTGCATCAGGTCGTCCTCCGTCATCAGGCTCACCGCGGCGTTGAACGGGTTGGCGACGACCACCGGCTTGCCGGTGCTCAGGATAAGCCCCTTGGGGTGGAACTCGCCTCCGCCGACGTAAAGGTACGCCTCGACGTCCCCAGCCACAACCTGGGCGTTACGGTAGTAGCAGCCGAGAACCTGACCCGGGTAGGGCGCCCTCTCCGCCCCCTCCCCAACGTACACCGTGAAGCCTCTCCCCCGAAGCTCCTCCCTTATCTCGTCCACCATGTGAACGTGCTGCACCGTGGTGACGAGCCCGATCCGTCGCCATCGACGCAGGAGGGGGGCGGCCTCCTCCACCAGAGCCTCGGCGTCCAGATCGACCTCGGCGTGGATGTAGATGACAGGTACGTCGCCGTCCGCCGTCATACGGCTGTGGCCGTATTGGACTATAAGATCCGCTGATAGCTCCCTCGCCTGGTTCACCGCCAGGTCGCAGGCCCCGTAGCATGAGTCCCCGCTGAGGAACACGTGGGCGCCTGTGCTCTCTCTCAGCGCCTTAACCATCTGGAACGCGAGGGGCCGCAGACCGTCAGGCAGCTGGATCAGAACCCGGTCTGCCCCCCGCCGCCTGATCTCCTCAACGACCCTCTCAAGCTCTAGATGGTACAACTGCTTCACATGAATGTGTGGCTGAGAAGTATTAAGATATGATACGCTGCTAGAGCTCCGACTCGATGATCTTCGTCCGTACCGGGAACTTGGCGCCGGCACGCTTCAGGGCCTCCTTAGCGTAGCCGATGTCCTTCTTGTTGACCTCCGCGATGATGATGGGGCTCCTCTGCTTTATCCTGGCCGCCATGGCGGCGGGCTTCCCGTAGGCCTTCTTCATGCCCTCCTGGAAACGGTCGGCCTGAGCCACGTTGACCCTCTTGTGCTCCCTTATTATCTGGTGGGGGAACGTCACTATCTTGAGCATGAAGTTCTCCCTGCCCAAGTTGTTCTCCAGCACCCTGTTGGCCGCGATCCTGGCCGCCTCCAGAGCGTTGTGGCTTATCTGAACGTCCTTGAGGTTGATGAGCTCCAGCCTGTGGCTGAACTCGCCGCTGGTGTTCCCCATGGTGAACTTGACGATCTTGCTCCCAGGTATTCCGCCCATGTACTCGCGCCGTGTGAACGCCATGTTCTTCTTGTACTTGAATGTGCTAACCTTCATCGCTTGTCTCACCACATAGCATATGTAGATTCTTAAAAAGATAATGCAATTTCCCGGGGTGCGGGCTATGGTGGAGCCTCTTCCTCCTGCTTCTCCGCCTCAGCTCCCTCGGCGTCTTCCTCGGGGGCGACGCGCTCACTGGGCTTGAGTTCGATGGCCTGAGCCTCGGCTGTTTCTTTAACTCGTTTTACCTGTGAAAGCACCCTGACGAGGAGACCAAGGATCAGCAGAGACAGCGCCAACAAGACGAACAGGATCAGATACTCATTCATCGCTATCCGTGAGAATCAATAGTTATAGATACTTGAAGGTTTCGCGGCTCATATGGGCCGGGTGAAAATGTAGTACTTCTCCTCTTCGCTGAGCTCCTTCAAGACGCGTCGAGATATCAGCTTCACCGGGTCCGTCAGGTTGGCCCTCTTCTTGAGGCCCTCGAAGCTCTCGAAGGGATACCTCTCCCTCAGGTCTAATATCTGGAACATGAGCCGCTTTCCTATCCCGGGTATGAGCTCTAGGCTGTGCATCCTAGGCGTCAGGGACTGGCTGTTGTTCACGAACTCCACGAAACGCTTCTCGTTGTTCTTGACTATCTCCTCTATGACGAAAAGCAGTTCAGCCTTGGCGGCCGAGGTAAGCTCGTCGTAGGTGACCCTGCCCAGGATGTGCCCCACCAAGGCCCTGTCCCCCTTCCCGACGAATATCCTGTCACGGATGTTGTACTCGGCGTCCCGCTTCGGGGTAGCCTCCAAAAGGGTGAAGTAGTCCTCCCCTATGAGCTGGATCACCCCAGTCGCGGAGTGGCTTGAACGAGGCGCCCCCGGTCGGCCGTGCGGCAGATAATCTAAGACGTAGGCGTACTCCTCGTACTTCTTCTGCTCTCCATACAAGCCATGTGCCTCCTGCAGGGTGGTCTCTGGGTAGTTATTCCTCTACCCGGTATTTTTCAATTATCCCTAAAATCTTTGCCAAGGTGTCCTCGGCGATGATCCTCTGCCTGCCGAGGAAGGTGCGTATCTCGGGTATGCTCCCCGGCATGGCGTTGACTATCTGTACCGCGAGGCTTCGGTCTATGTCTGCGTCCTTCAAGAGCTCCTCCGTGAGCTGTTTCGCGGTTTCGCTGTCCAGCTTGCTGAACCTGATGGTGTACTCTAGCACCCGTCTCTGAAGGGGGTCAAGCTCCTCGGCCTTGTCTATCAGCAGCTTGCGGGCCTCGGCGACGGTGATCTCCTTCTTCTCAGTGACGGACATCTCTACGCTTCCTGGTGCTTCCGAATGTGTTCAGGGGTCGTGATTATGGTCTTCACGGTCTTCCTTTGTGGGATCTCCAGTATGTAGGCGCGTCCCCTCTTTCCCACGACGGTGGCTACCTTGCCCTGGTAACGCTTGTGAGGCATAGCCTTGTGGATGCCGGAGTCGATGTTTATGACTACCTTCTCGCCTTCCTCGTACTTAGTCAGCAGCCTGCTAAGGGGTAGCCTCCCCTTTTCCCTTACCTTCTTGGTGAATGCGCTCCTGCTCTTTCTGCGTGTGCCGCTACTTTTTCCCATTTCTGTGTTCTCCTACCCAAACCTGAAGGGCATCTGTCGCCTCATCCTTCGGCTTCCCTTCATCTGTCTGAGCATTTTCCTCATAGTGTTATACTGTTTTATAAGTTCTCTTACTTCCCGCTCGTCTGTGCCGCTGCCCCTGGCGACGCGCTGGATGCGGCTCCTGTTGAGGGTCTTGGGGTCCTCCTTCTCCTCCTGAGTCATGCTCTGGATGATGACCTTCCACTTGGCGAGCCTCTCCTCGGCGTCCTCTATCTCGTCTGTGGGCAGCTGGTAGCTGAACCCCGGTATCATGCCCAGCACCTTCTGGAGGGGCCCCATGTTGCTCATGGCCTCGAACTGGTTGTACATGTCTTGGAGGCTGAACTTGCCGCTGAGCATCGCCATGACGTCCTTCTCCGAGACCGGGGTCTCCGTCTCCTTGACCTTGGCGACGAGTCCCTCTATGTCCCCCATCCCGAGGAGCCTGCCGATGAACCTGCTTGGGACGAATGCTTCCAGGTCCTCTATCTTCTCGCCGGTGCCGATGAACTTGATGGGTGCGCCGGTCGCGGCCACCCCGCTGAGGGCTCCGCCTCCCCGGGCCGTGCCGTCCAGCTTGGAGACTATTATGCTGCCCACGTCGGAGGCCTCCTTGAACGCCGTCGCCTGGGCGGCTGCCTGCTGGCCTATGGTGCCGTCCAAGACCAGTATGATCTCCTGGGGCTTTACGGCGGCGGCTATCTCCTGCATCTCCCGGATGAGTCTCTTCTCCTCCTTGTGGCGGCCCGAGGTGTCCAGGAGGACCACCTCCGTGTCCCTGAAGTGCTCGACCCCCCTCCTCGCCAGGGCCACGGGGTCCTTCGCGTCTTCCTCCCCGTAGAAGGGTGCCTTGATGGTGTCTGCAAGCTGCTTGAGCTGGCTGTAGGCCCCCGGCCTGAACGTGTCGGCGCATATAATGCCCACCTTGAGGCCGCGCTTCTGGTAGTAGCGGGCGAGCTTGGCGCTGTGGGTAGTCTTGCCGGAGCCCTGGATGCCCACCATCATGAGGACGTTCTGTCTACCGGGCTTGACCTTTAGCTCCTGGGGCTTCTCGCCCACGAACCTGGTGAGCTCGTCGTAGATGACCTTGATGAGGTGCTCGCGGCGGCTGATCCCTGGGGGCAGCTTCTCTTCGAGGGTGCGTCTCTGGATGTTCTGGCTGAGCTCCATCACCAGGCTCACGTTGACGTCGGCCTGGAGGAGCGCCCTCTGGAAGTCCCTGACGAGCTCCTTCACCAGCGCCTCGTCTACCACTGGGGCCTTGATGATCTTCTGTATGGCGTTGTATAGGTTGCTTCCCAGCTTCTCCAGTACCACTGCGTACACCCGGTAATGTGTGTAGACTAGGTCATGTCATATAAATATCAAGTATCCCGGGTGTCCTCATCCCCGGTCCGTCTCGGCTACATCGGTTTAATCCCCTGATCCGGCTTAACCTGTAACCGGTGTAGATGAGACCCAGCTACATCCTGCCCTTTCTCCTCGTCTCCATCCTGATACCCATGCTGAACCAGAGCACAGAGCCTGACATACTTCTACAGCTATACTCGTTCAACGTCACCCAGTCGGGCCCCGAGGTACAGGTATGCGCCGAGGTGTGGCTGGAGAGCTCCACCCCAGAGATGGAGTACTGCAGCCTTGACCTGATCGTGGACGGCATGATCGTGGGGGCCGTGTGCTGGAGCGACCTACCCGACGTCCCCTGGGCGCACCCCGCCGTCAACGCCCCCACCGTCCTCTACATGAACAGGACGATCACCCTCAGAGAGGGCGT
>DAOVEE010000220.1 GCA_030669135.1 Candidatus Bathyarchaeota archaeon
AAAGCCGACGCCGCCCTCATGATCCACCCAGGCTCGGCCTGGGGCAGCTACGGCACGACAAACGCCCGGGAGAGCTTCCTCGTCGAGTTCCACGGCAGAAGCAGCCACGCAGGCGCGGCACCCGAGAAAGCCGTGAACGCCCTCGAAGGCGTGTTACTCACCTTCCAAGGCATCAACGCCCTCCGCCAACACATCGACAGCGACGTACGCATCCACGGCATAATCAAACGCGGCGGCGACAGCCCCAACACCATCCCCGACTACGCATCCGCCCACCTCTACGTAAGAGCTCCCACCATGTCCAAGCTCGAAGAAAACTACGGCAAAGTCAAGAACATAGTCAAAGGAGCAGAGCTAGCCACCGGAGCCAGGAGCAAGATCACCCAGGTAGCCAACACCTACGCCAACAAGCTTCCAAACAAATCACTCAGCGACCTCTTCAGACATAACATAACCATCGAAGGCGTAGAGTACCCCGAGGAGACCGAGCCCAAGAGAAGCGGCGCCAGCACAGACTTCGGCAACGTCAGCCAGCTCATGCCCGCCCTCAGCGCATACATCAACATCGGCGACGTCGTCCTCCACAGCCCAGACGGAGCAGAGATGACGGCCACACCCCAGGCCCACGAAGCCACCATAAAAGCCGCCAAAGCCCTGGCGTACACCGCCCATGACCTCATCACCCAGCCCCAACAGCTGAAGGAAGCCAAAGAAGAACACAAGACGTGGCTGGAGAGACAGGCTAGCCCCTGACCTCGAACAGCTCCTTGGCCGCCGCTCCTCCCAGCCACCCCATCGTCTCGCGGGTGGCCTCCTCGTCCTCGAGCCCACTCCTTACCTTGTCGATGACCTCCTTCCTCAGCGTCAGCGTCACCGATCCGC
This sequence comes from Candidatus Bathyarchaeota archaeon, assembly GCA_030669135.1. Lineage (GTDB taxonomy): Archaea > Thermoproteota > Bathyarchaeia > TCS64 > TCS64 > RBG-16-57-9. Next base: position 883 of record DAOVEE010000220.1, read on the forward strand.
CCCCGGAAGTGAAGGTAGCTGATATCCCGTCCCCCTCGACTGCCTCTATGTTATGCTTCCCCATGGTGCAGCCCGTGCTGCTCTGGATGCCGTCGATGACGCAAGAATCCGGGGGCCTCCACCTCAGCGCGACCATACAGCTCACGTCGAACCAACCCTTACAGTCCAGACGCTCAAGGGCGTACAGGCCCATCCTGAGGCCCACGGTCATGAAGGGGCCGCCGTGGCCATGGAACTCCACGGCTCTCCGCTCCAGCTCCTCGTCGAGGACCCGCTGCTTAGGCTCTTCCACAAAGTTCACGTAGACACCATCAACAGTATTACGATTTCAGTGAACGGTAACACACCGGGTATTTAGGTGCTGCGATCAACTTGGTTTAAGAGCCTCCGCTCCCCACCGAACCCCATGCCCAGGTGCGTCATCTGCTGGAGAACAGAGCCGTGCAGAGGCAAAGGGTTCCCCTACTGCAAGGAAGAGAAACCCAAGAAAAACCCGGACAAACACAGCAAAGGTCAGTAGACGGTTATCGTCCTAGTGTTCTTGACGTACCTGCCCGCGTCAGGCGTCCCCAGTGAGAGCCACTCCCTCTGGAACTTGAAGTACTTCTCGTTGTTCCCGTTGGACTCGAAGACGCATACCACGTGCTCATGTACACCCAGAGGCATCCCCCAGAACAGCATCTTTACCCCGTACTGTGAGGCGACTTGGCTCCACCTCAGCGGCAGCTCCTTCCGCTCCTCCAGCGACAGCTTCAGGAACTCGGGCGTCATCTCACAGAAAACGATGTAGCGCACCATTTCCGTCAAATCATCCGCATATCCTTATTAAATATATCGGATCAAAAACACAGCAAACCCCGGTAAAAACGTCCCAAACACAAGAAAAAACAGGTTAACACTCGGAACCATCTGAAGACGTCGGGACGGGTAGGTGATTTATACCCCGAGCCGCTCTTAATCTCGATAAACTTGTCAGGAAGCTACCTCGACCTGAGCAAAGACGAGAAAGCCCACGCACTCGCCCTCCACAGGGAGAGCATAGTCATCGACAGCAGCATAGTAGCCGTCATCGACTACGTCGCCGAGAACATGTGGCTCGACGACGTCCATAAGGGCGGGCTAACCGCCACCAATCTCACCGTCTGCATGCAGCGCAGCTTCACCGACGCCCTCAAGGAGCTCATGGAGCACAACCACTGGGCCGAGAAGAACAGCGACAGGATCACCGTCGTCAGGAAGGCCGCCGACATAACCCGCGCCAAGAAGGATGGCAAACACGGCATCATGTACGGTCCCCAGGACAGCACGTTCCTCGAACACAGTGTAGACCTCTTGGAGGTCGCATACGATCACGGCCTCCGTGCCATGCAGCTCACCTACAACTGGCAGAACGAGGTGGGAGCCGGCTGCCGCGAGAAGAAGGACGCTGGCCTCACCGCCTTCGGGGAACGCGTCGTCGAGAAGATGAACCAGCTCGGAGCCCTCATCGACCTCAGCCACACAGGCGACCAGACGTGCTGGGACGCCATAGAGCAGAGACCCCGTGAGCTTCACCCACATAATCCCCAGACGCTCGGCCCCCGAGGAGCCCGGAGGCTACGCCGAGTGGGCCACCCGATCCACCAGCCTCTGGGGCAGCTTCGTCGAGTACAGCAGGCAGAGGGGAAAGCCGGACGACATGATGCAGGCCTGCGCCGAGAAGGGTGGCGTCATAGGAGTCACCCCGTTCTTCGCCAAAAAGGCCGGGAAGAGCACCATAACCGACGACACCCTGGACCAGATGGACGAGACCATTGACATCGTCGGCGTCGACCACACCGGCTTCGGCAGCGACCTGGAGTTCCCCAACAGCGTAACCCGCGGCTGCTTCATCTGGAAGAACCCGGAC